>CAZNBR010000079.1:0-9857 GCA_964571315.1 uncultured Syntrophaceae bacterium | reverse complement strand
CCTCATTTCTGGTACGCCTGGCCTTGATCCCCTGGCGTATCCATAGTTCCTCCTGGGCAAGCTTTTTGTCGAAACGAGTCTGCTGGGACGCTTCGGCCGCGAGTGTTTCGGCCTTTCGTCTCAGATACGTATCATAATTGCCGGGCCAGCTTGTAAGACAACCCCTGTCGAGATCAACAATACGGGTCGCGAGTTTTCGGAGAAGCATCCGGTCATGGGTGACAAATAAAAGGGCGATGTTCGTGTTTAACAAAAACTCTTCCAACCAGGTTATGGCATCGATATCAAGATGGTTGGTAGGCTCATCGAGGAGTAACAGATCCGGGTCGCTTACCAGTGCCCCGGCCAGCAAAACCCTTCTTTTCATACCTCCCGAAAGCTCTGAGTAATTTAAATCGGCATCCAACTGAAGGCGGGAGAGAACTGTTTCCACACGCTGTTGAGCCTGCCAGCCGCCTGCGGTTTCCAGTTGGTGTTGCACCGTTTCCATTTCTGTCAGCAGATATTCGCCTCCGCCGGAGCTTAAGCTCACCGAAATGTCATGGTAGCGCGTAAGAAGTTTCTGTAATTCACCGAGTCCGCCGGCAACAACCTCGAATACCGAGCCCTTAAGATCCAATGCCACACCCTGACTGATATGGGCAACCCGGAGTCCCCTCTGTCGAATAATGTGACCGCTGTCCGGTTCAAGGTCTCCGGCGATCAATTTCATAAGAGAAGATTTGCCTTCGCCATTACGGCCAATCAGACAGACCCGTTCCCCCGGCGCAATTTGAAGGTTGATCTCTTGTAGTATGGGCGGGCCGCCAAAACTGAGGGTTATATTCTGTAAGCTGATGAGAGACATGGAGCGCTTGTACACTCTTTTGAGTTTTATGGCAACCGCATCAGCAAGGGGGGACTGGGGAACTTCGCATAGTAAATCGTTTTTCATACATACGGGAAGCGTCTCCATATTTCCTGGACAGCAGACATCATCTAGTCGTGTTTCACTGGATCCGTCTCGGGAAGCACCAGCGGCGACCGCTGTGATCGCGCCCGCATCCAGTTGATGGCCCCAAGCACCGAGGGCTGTCTGATTCCCCGCAGCGCGAGCGAATGCTTTCCCGGAAAATTCATCAGCATGACACCGATCAGAATGGTTAAGATTCCCTGTCCGGGCATGAACAGCATAACAACACCGGCTATAATAAGCACGGCTCCCGCAAGATTTTTTACTATAAGATACAGGAGGTGTGCCGGAAAATTCGCGTACCGCCGCGGGAACTGTGTTTCCGAACGAAGGAAATAATCTTCGGGGATACGGGCGACGAAAAAGGGGAGCGCCGCCAGCGTTCCAATAAAGACAACCAGAGAAACAATGGATACGACCCAGAGTAGGAGGCTATGGTATCGTGCCCATTCAAATAATGCCGTCACAATATTCACGGTATCGACTGATCCTCTCCTGAAATCGTCTTCGCGTGTGAGTGGAAATGGGCGGTGTCCCTGTTTTCACAGAAGCATTTCGGCGTATGCAGGGTAGTACCGATAGATTGTGCTGTAATCCTTTATGTCATCGGCCTTCATTTCGAATTCGGGAGGTGACCAGTCCTTTGTACATGGCATGTTCTGATCCAAGTAGAGTCTCTCCTTACGCGTAACTAATGGAACTCGGATCGGGAATGGCTTGTCGGTGATTTTGTCGCGCATGAAGAAGAGTTCATTCCGATTCAGCGAAGCAATTCGTCGTCTATCTTCCTCGCTGCCAATCATTCCACCCACAGACAGCATCCGATGTCCATCCGCGTACAAGAACGAGAACATGCCGATGAAGTCTGCGTCACGCTCTCGCAGTCCTTCGTTAATCACAGCCTGGATAATGCGAGCATTCGTCGCGGGCAGTGCATCGCGGGCGAAATCCATCTTGTTGATCCCGCGCCAGAAAAATGTTCCAGCTTCTTGGCGGTATTGGCTCATCCATGTGCTTGGGTTCCAATGCTTTAGTCCCTCTTCAGGCCTGCCCGGCGGTTCGACATCGACCGTAACCAGTAGGATCGACTGGACGCTCAGCTGCGTAGCCGCCAATTGAATTGTGTCTAAGAGTTCTTCGGTGAGAATCGAATCAAAATCGAGCCAAAGCATGTGATGTCGTTCAGCAGATAGGCGAGCTATCTGTGCGGACATATCATCGTGAACGACGTTGATAAGCTTGTACGGGCAGTTGAACTCAACACGCTGCTTAATGTCGCTATCCCCCTCGACACTGGTCATGC
The DNA here is from genome assembly GCA_964571315.1 of uncultured Syntrophaceae bacterium. Taxonomy (GTDB): domain Bacteria; phylum Desulfobacterota; class Syntrophia; order Syntrophales; family UBA2210; genus UBA6078. The sequence continues at coordinate 7,602 of CAZNBR010000079.1, read as the reverse complement.
GTGTCAGCCCAAGATATCGATGGAAAAGCGCAAAATCCACGAAGTAGATCGATCCAAGGCCAGTGTACTCGTAGTTCGAAATCGTGTAGCCAAGGTTCCTCAACTCGTGGAAAGCGTGTAAGAGCATCCTGCGCTCAACCTGCTTTGCGGGCCTGAACTCGTAGTGTACCTTCTCGTAGCTTTTGCCGATGAAACTCACTTTAGGCCCTCCTGGCGCAAGAAGTAGTCAAAGGTATGCTCACCGATCTTCGTGGCTCCCATGCGCGACTTCCGGAGGTGTTTACGGATTTTCTCAACATCCACGATTTTAGCTTCGTACCGCACTCGGACCGTCGTCTTCTTTAACTCATTCTTGGGTTCCTCAATTAGAAACGCTGAGCCTGCCCTGCGCACGAGATTCGCGAGGCTGGTCGGCTTCATTTGTTTCGCAATCTCGCGCTCGATCGGCTCCTGATCCTCATCGCCCGGATACTTCCGATTGCAGAATGTGAGTATGGGGCGCGCCAGCACGGCCATTCGAGAAAGGGTCTTTCTGTAAACCGCTGATTCGCCGTTGACGCTACGCTTTGTAGTTGTCCACGGTAGTTCCAGGGCGTTCTTGGATTCAAAGAACACGAAACCAATGAAGGAAGTGTACTTCGGAACCCATATCGGCATCGGCTTGACACCCCATCCGGTGAGCTTGGACGTGTCGGCTACGAGAACAAGACGTCCGTTACACGCCACGTACCATCCGGAGTTCTCCTTCGTCGGTCCTTTGTTTCCCGAACCCACGGTAGTAAGAGTTGCAAATATACGGACCTTCACTCCGTCATGTTCAAACTCCTCATACGATGTCTGTCCCTGACGTGGCTCACCAACAGGAACACTGAATGCCTTCACATTCACCCCGTTTACTGAAATTCGAACGTACTTGTCGACTAGGAAGGCATATATCCGCCCAATTGCTTCGGACAGGTCACTTTCGAAACTCGGAAAAGACAGCAGTTCCGCAACCTCCTTCTTCAACGGTGCTACTACTATCTCTGTGCCTGCTTGCGCTGGTGTCCGTGCGGCCGGAATTTTTGTGATGGCGATGGTCCAATCCTCCATCTTGGCATCCTTGGCCATCCATTTTTCAACATCCAAGTTGCATTTGAAGCCGTTTTTAACAGTCATAGACTGGATCATGAATCGTTTGCCCATCTTGAAAAGGGCTCGCTTCATACCCACGCCATAGACGCCCAAGTACTCCTTCGAACGTGTCGTGCTGTGCCCGAAGTTGAAAACATCATCCAGCGCGTATTGGTAGTCGATGCCACCACAGCTGTCGCTGATTCGGAAACGATTGCCATCAAACTCGATTTTTACATATGGCTGATCGGCCTTCCTTGGCACTGAGTTTGAACCTCGACCAAAGATGTCATCCGATATTGTGTGCATTTGAAGCTGTCCGGTGCGGGCTAGGCCGTCTATACAGTTGTCGATAAGATCAAGGACACAATCCAGTAGCGGGATGTCGCGGGTGAACATCTCGATGAAGAACCGTTTCTTGGGGTGTGCGTTGGCTCTTGGCATATTAGTGGTTTCCTTTTCTTGACAAGTATTCCGAAATACGACCGTACATGAGCTCGCAATACTCTGTTTCAAAGTCCGCTGCCACAAACTTCATTCCCGCCGCCACGGCAGCTAGGATTGTAGTGCCGGAGCCGGCAAACGGATCCACGACAAGGCCGCCGCTACACCCGCTGATGGTGATCACCCGCTCCGGGATGACCAGTGGCAGTTCGTTGGCTATGCGGGTCTTAGTCTTGCGATGTCGCACGGGGCTAACATCGTCCCACACGTCGCTGAGGTTGATCCCGTCCGCAACGTACTTTTTGTAGCCGCCGTAGTCACGTAGTTCCTTCTTGCAGCGTGCGCAGATTGGCTTTGGCACCTTGGGCCGGTTAAACGCCGCGGGTTTGTCCTTCGTGTAGTACAGGAGCGCGTAGTGTGCGGGGTATAGGTAATCGCCACGGACGAAGCCGTTCTTCATGGAAATGGCGATCCAATGGCGGAAGTCTAGGTGTTGCTCCAAAAACGGGCTCAGCCGAATGGCCCACTTGGGAATGTGGTAAAGGTAGAGTGCGCCCCCTTCCTTGAGCACTATGGCACTGCGCGCAATGACGTTCTCCATGTACTCAAGATACTCGTCTTCCTTCTTTCGGTCGTGGCGGCTCCCGTTCTTACCGTAGCGTTTCCCGAGGTTGAATGGGGGGTCTAGGAACACGATGTCAGCACAAGCCTCACGCAGCGACTCAAGGAAGTGGAGCGCATCGTCGTGGACAATCTCCCCTTGTGCGTGACGATAGATTGTGCCCTTGTACGTTCTCTGCCACCACCCACGGCGTGACTGATTCAAGGGAGCGGCTTGCGCTGTGCGGTTATCCTTTTGCATGATCTTAGAACCTGAACACCTTCATCCCCTCGTCGCCCAAGTGGTTGATGTCCTTGACAACAATGCCCCCCCGTACTGGGGCTTGTCAAACGGGGCCAGATGTGTCGCTGTGAGGCATTTACAAAGCATGTCAGGGACAGGTCTTCTGTGGAAGCAGGATTTACTCCTTTTGTGTTCGTCGTAATGCTACCTAGGATCTGTTCCTGTCCCCCCTTTAGCATAAGCATAGCCCCTTCCTCCTCTCTGTGCATAACGTGAGGGTTGAACAGCGCCGCCACTGTAGCTCGAATTATTAAGGCCTTTCTCCGCTTAACAGTGTTTATATAGTTTCTGTATACAAATCAAACATAGCTACAAGAGTTGTATAATACCTATATAAATTACGGCAAAAACTTTTACAATGTGTTGTAATTATATAGAATATTCTGAAGCGAGTCATTTATTTGGGTGTGTCATGCGAAAACTGTATAACACACCCAAAATTTATCCTCCTGTGAATAAAAAACCCCGCTATCGTCTGTGAAACGGGGTATTGTAGTCAGATCATAGGTCCCTCGTGTCGGATGGTAAGGGGTTACGATTTCTGAAACTGATTATCTGTCAACAGAACAAACGCGCTTTCGGACTGATAATACCTCTATCACATTAAAAATCAAGGATTTTATTGGAGAGTCTTTCCCAAAGTTTTCTACGCCGTCCCCTGGCTTGATCCGCTATCCGTAATAGCTGTATCAGCCTTTCCTCTTGACACCCGTTACGTATCTGGTTACAATTTGACCGAATGATACACGACTTCAAACATAAGGGATTGGAAAAACTATTTGAAGCCGACATCTCTTCCGGTGTCACGCAGAAAAACGTAACGCGCCTGAGGCGAATTCTGGCACTCCTTGAAACGGCCGAGACCCTTGATGATATGAATCTGCCGGGTCTCAAGCTGCATGAACTGAAAGGTAAACAAAAGGGAACGTGGTCGGTGCAGGTGACCGGCAACTGGCGCATGACATTCAAGCTGCACGAAGGGGATGTTTTCGAAGTAAACTATGAAGACTACCATTAAGGGGGTATATCATGGCTATGCATAATCCACCGCATCCCGGTGAAATAATAAAGGAGTTCTGTATTGAGCCGCTTAACTTGACCGTGACTCAGGCGGCGGAATCCCTGGGTGTTGCCAGAAAAACCCTCTCAATGCTTTTGAATGGCAGGGCGGGCATCAGTCCTGAAATGTCTCTGAGGCTTTCAAAGGTTTTTGGCCGCTCACCGGAAGGGTGGTTAAAACTCCAGATTCAGTACGACCTGTGGAGAGCAAAGCAGACCGTCACTGTTGATAATTTAAGGAGGATAGAGGCTGCCTGAACCACCGATTCCCTCCTCGTGGGGATGGCAGTGTAACCGCCGCTCCGTAACCTCGCCTTTTTGCCGGGGCAGACCCACTTCATTCAAAACCTCTGCCAATCAGCTCTGCCAGTCCTTCGGCGTCGTTGTTCCTTGGGGCGGGAAACCTCTTCCTCGCTCGTTCTTTTCCCCACCGATTTCTCCGGTATCCCCTGCAGTTAATGATGACCCCTTTTGACTTTTCCTGTTCATACCGGATGAAGGTTAATCCCGCTGGGTAGATACTTGAGATATTCACCGGCCTGCGCCACTATCGCCTTGGATCTGCCTGTAGCATGGTATCTGTTTTACGGGGTGGACACATGAAACTTCACCCCATGTCAATCATCAATCAGTAAGATGTCACTCTCGGTTTTCCCGGGCTCAGGAATCATCTCCCCTTTCGGGATTGGCGTACATCTTCTTGCCGTACTCGGCAAGCAGGTCCTTGTATTCATTCTCTTCTTCAATACCGCACAATATGCGGGCAGCCTTTTTCTTCAGTTCCAGGTTGGCCAACCAATAAATATTCATTCTCTGGGTTTCGCTGGTCCCGGCTCCGCATATTTTAGCTTCCACAAGACCTCCTCCGGCAAAGAAGTGGTGGCCAAGCTTAAACATCCGCGCACGGTCCCTGGTCGGCACCCCTTCCACCCCCTGAAAAAACTCTTCCAAATACCCCCCGATTTCAGGATTGGCGAAGTCCCGGTCGCCGGGGAATGCGATCGCTGTTCAATTCAAGAATAAAGATTTGCCCCTGATTCCTCCTTCAATCGATAGCCAATTTGCCGGCTTTCCCGCGATTTTCCTTTTTTCCTTCGTGAATGTAAATAGTAACTGCCTCAGGTGGAACCTTGAAATTCTTGCAAACGGCTTCTGTGATGTCCTTGACAAGTCCTCTCTTTTGTTCGACTGTTCTTCCCTCGTCCGCTTCAACAATAATTGTAGGCATATCTTCCTTCCTCCTTTTCCATACTCCAGTTCGTTTTTTATTCCTTCGCCTGCCTCGCCTTTTCCGCTTCCCTTGCCGCAGCAAAATGGGGTCAAATCATGGATGTCCCTATATTTCCTATTTCCCTATTTCTAAAGTCCCAACAAGTCAGATATGGTTACAAAGGTATACCCTTTTTTCTGAAGAGATTGAATAATAGGAGTCAAAGCTTCAGCCGTATGTCGACCACGACCGTTTGCGTGCATTACAACTATTGAGCCGGGTTTTATTTGGCGTAGCACCCAATGAGTCATCGTATCGGCGTCGATCTTAGGGTCTGGGTCCCCACTGACAACATCCCACTGAATTGTATATAATCCGTTTTCGCCAATGACATCCAACACCTTTTCAGAATACCTTCCATAGGGAAGACGGAAAAGATTAGTTTGATAACCGAGAAGTTCCCACATAATACGTTGCGTTCTTTGGATTTCTTCTGTAATTTTCTCAGGTGTTATCCTGGAAAAATCCGGATGACTCCACGAATGATTTCCCAATTCGAACATGGGATTACCGGCCAATGTACGTGTTTCAGTCATGTGATCCTGAATCCATAAACCGCCCAAGAAAAAGGTCGCAGGCGTTTTTGTCTCCCTCAGAACGTTTACGACTTCCGGATCAAATCCAGCCACGGCTCCTTTTGCCTGGCAAAGATCAAATGTCAGGGCAATTTTATTTTCAGAGCGACCTCCATGCGTAATGAGGCCACGATTAAGGAGTGGTAACGGAGGCAGTATTTTAAATTTAGAGGAGAATGGGGTATTTGTAGCCGCTGGCGCCGCTACCATTCCTGTCGCAGTAAAAACAGTCAGGACTGCTGCCAATATAAACACGTGATGTTGCAATACTTTCTTATTTTTAAACATAATGTATTGAAATGCAGCTTTTCCAGGACCTGGTCTCAACATTTGGAATTCCCCTTTGTCCGTCGATAAAAGGCGCTGTCCCGTTAAACTATGGGCTGATTATCGAACCCCTCTTTTCAAAAGAGCGGGGTTTTGGGGGCGATCTTAATGATCTTCAAAATGCGGTATTGCAAGACCTGACCCTACTTTACCAAAATCTAACCGAAAGATCTCTCAAAAAGGTCATTAATTGCTTTGTGGCCTTCTTCAGTCAGGTTTCGCGTCCCCGTGCCGCAGAACGAATCATAACTGATGAGGGGTGTGTCCTTTTCCCAGGCGCTGTCCTTCCACGTATACCAGTCAGAGGTTTTCTGATCGAAAACGCTCAACGGCCGGTTAAAGAATTTTGCCAGTTCAACAGCCCAGCCCGTTCCACCTTTAACGGTCCCGTCTTCCATGATTATTCCCACCGCTATAACCTGAAAGCCTTTGTTCACCATCTGGAAAATAACCTGGATTACTTTTCTGATTGTGTCGGCATGAGTATACCGTCTTCCCATGCGTTTGGAAACAATCTCCATGCTGACATCACCCAATTTCAATTCCTCATCCCGCAAGATCGCAACATTCTTTTCACGAGTGAGGGTATGTCCCTGGAACGAAAAAGTTTCTTCACGGATTCCCCACTTTTCTGCGTTTTCTCCGAAAGCGGTCTCCGCGCCTTTCAGTCCGCCACTGAAAAATTTGATTTTTGAACAGTCTTTCATTACCTTCCTCCATATCTTGTAATAGTTAATCAATTGCCGGCAGGGTATATTCCACCGATCCCTCGATTTCCCGATTTTAACGAACACCCTGGCACCGCAACCGCTCTCTTGAAATCCGGGTCGTATCGGCAGATGTCAGATTGTTGTTTTATGTTCAGCCGGCAGGCGGCACACCATCATGCAACCAACGCGTCTCCCTTCAAAACGCCCTAATCGCATTATTCGAATGTACCATGATGAAACGTATGTATGTACAGAATATGTCTATGCGACGATTCAGCGGATTGGCGCTTCTATCACACTCCGGCAAGCCTGTCAAAGAATATGGATGAAAATTATCCGGACCCGGATGGCAAGCGATCACCAGAAGAGACCGAAAGCCTGGAACGGCCGCAAGCCCACTTTATCTTCATATATCTTCGGGTTCAGAATGCTCCCGTAGTGTCTCCCCCGGTTTTAATCAGAAAAAACGGTCGCTGTCACTGTTTTGCCAGAAATTAAAGCTTACCCTTTTGGGCTTTCTTCTCTTTCTTCTCATTGCGCTTTTCTTTCAACGTTTTTGCTGATTTTTTCTTTTCCGTTTTTTGAGTATCTTTTCCTTTAGCCATGAATCTCCCCTTTATTTTGGTTTGTTACATATACTTATTGATTGTACTCCCACTATACTTTGAATTATAAAGAGTTGCAAGAATCACATAACGAAAAAACTCAGACACCCCGCTGAAGGCGTCGAAATTCAAAAAGACCTCTCGAACTCAACCTGCCGGAATCGGGGTTGTCTGTAACGACTGATTGGGCTCCTTTTTCTTCAGGTATCTTTCAGCCTCATCCATTCCGAAATCGTAGCCCCTCTGGCTTGATTTCCCTTCCAGTGAGTCTGCCCACTCAACCATCAGAGGCGCACTGCCGGTCAACACTGTCTCGAATCCACGCTTGAACCAGTGCAAAAACGCATCTCTTACCTTTTGGTTGGAGTTGTAAGGTGTCACCGCGGAAAGGACTTTGACGGAATGTCCCGAGACAGAGTACTTAACGTAGTGAGTTTCGATCGCGTCATCCGCGGCATCGCCCGGTAACGGCGCTACCGCTGCGATCAGAACAGCGAGAATGAGAAGCATCCGCGTCAAGTGTTTCATAGATCATTCTGCCCAATCGGGATAGGGGGGAGCCTCGCGACTCTCCTCCTCCCACACCACCGGGCAT
>CAZNBR010000078.1:0-9955 GCA_964571315.1 uncultured Syntrophaceae bacterium | reverse complement strand
CCACGCCCGTCCTGCCCAGACCGATTACCAGAACTGTTTTCCCATCCAGATCCATGGATACTCACCCGCGGTTGCCCGACACTCGAGATGGCTCTCGCTACCGCAGCTTCAACGTGCTGATGGCGATAAGCGCAAGGATGACGGAAATGATCCAGAAGCGCACAATAACCTTGGGTTCCGCCCATCCCTTCAGTTCAAAGTGGTGATGTATCGGCGCCATCCTGAAGATACGGTTCCCGTTCGATACCTTGAACCAGCCCACCTGAAAAATGACCGAAACGGTCTCAACCACAAAGATGCCCCCCACGATGGCGAGAAGGACCTCCTGTTTTGTAAGAATGGCTACCGTCCCCAGGGCGCCGCCCAGAGAGAGCGACCCCACATCACCCATGAATATCTGAGCGGGGTAGGTGTTGTACCAGAGGAACCCGATTCCGGCCCCGACCATCGCCCCGCAGAAGACCGAAAGCTCCCCGACACCCGCCACATAGGGTATCTGGAGGTATCCGGACAGTTTTACGTTCCCGGCAAAATAGGCGAAGAGAAGGTAGGTTGCGAAGCACATCGTTGCCGGGCTTATGGCAAGGCCGTCAAGACCGTCGGTAAGATTGACCGCATTTGCCGCGCCCACGATAATAAACGTGGAAAGGATCACGTACCCCCAGCCAAGGTCAGGGAGAAGGGTCTTGAAGAAAGGCACGGTAAGGTTAGAACTGAAAGCGGGATTCAGGTACAAAACGATGCTTACAAAGAGCGCTATCACTATTTCCACGGAAATCCTGACTGTTCCCGGGATTCCCCTGCTCCCGTTTGACAATTTCCGGTAATCATCACAGAAACCGATAAGACCGAATCCCACCGTCACCATCAGTACAATCCAGACATAGTCCACGGTGAGCCGTGCCCAGAGAAGGGTCGATACGACGACGGAAAAGATAATAAGTATGCCGCCCATCGTCGGAGTACCCTCTTTTGAAAGGTGAGAGTTGGGACCATCACCGCGGATAGGCTGCTTGACGCTGAGGGACTGGAGCCTGCCGATCACCCAGGGACCGAGCACAAAACAGATGGCCAGAGCGGTTATCGTTGCATATATCGTCCTGAACGTTATGTAGCGAAATACATTAAGCCACGAATATGTGTCGCTGAGCGGATATAAAAATTCATAGATCATATGTATACATTCCCCTAGCTTTACGCCCCAAGATGCCGGATACCGGCAGGGCAGAACTACCTTATTATATCTACCACACTATGTAGTGGCTTACAATAAATTAACAACTATATACAGTATTTTAACACCATCTCAAGCAACTGGCAGGGCGTGAAACCACCAAAGCCACTATCCGAATTCTTCCAGTATCGCGTGGAGGAATTCTTCCATCTTCATGTTTCTCGATCCCTTCACCAGTATCCAGTCCCCCTCCCGCACCAGTGAATGAAGCACACCCATGATCCTGTCCGGTGTCTCGGCAAAATATATATGGTCTTCCCTGAATCCCCTTTCTGCGGCCCCCTTTGCCACGGATTCCGAGAATTTTCCCCTGAGGAACAGGGTGTTCACGCCGGTATCAGTTATGGCTCTCCCGACCTCCTCGTGCAGTCTCTCGGCCTCCTTCCCCAGCTCGAGCATATCTCCCAGGATCACGATGCTTTCATTCTTCCCCTTGAGATCGCCCAATGTCTTAAGGGCCTCCATCACCGAGGCGGGGTTTGCATTGTAGGTATCATCAATGACGGTGCCCCCGCCCTTCAGCCGGTGGATATCCATGTGCCCCTCTATCTGCTTGAAAGCCGACAATCCTTCACAAATGAGGTCGTATTCGATATCCATGGCCCAGCAGGCCGCCGCGCAGGCCAGGGCATTGTATATGTTGTGCCTGCCAACAACAGTCATATCGATCCCCTTGCCTACCCCTCCCATATTGAGCGTAAAGCTCATACCACGTTCACCCCTCATAAAGATGCGCTCGGCCTGGACGAATGCATTCTCATCAATACCGAAACTGATGTTTCTTCCCCACCACCGGTCGGCCAGCACCCTTGAAAAGGGATCATCCCTGTTGATAACCGCCACTCCCGAATCCTTCATGTTGAGGAAGAGATCACCCTTCTCCTCCATGACAACATCCAGAGATCCGAACCCCTCCAGGTGGGCGGGCCCTATATTGGTTATAACGCCGATGCCGGGATCGGCAATGACCGCAAGCCTGGCTATCTCTCCTCTCTTGTTGGTTCCCATCTCAACGACGGCCATTTCATGCTCGACGTTGAGTTCAAGGAGACTGAGGGGGAGTCCGATAAGGTTATTGTAATTTCCCCTGCTCTTTAAAACCGTCCCGGAGAGCCCTGCCACCGTGGCTATCATCTCTTTCGTTGTTGTCTTGCCGGAGCTACCCGTGACCGCCACAACCGGAATCGTGAATTTATTTCTCCACAGATTAGCTATATCACCCAGTGCTCGCAAGGTATCTTCAACGAGAATCACGGAGGCATCGCCAAAGGCATTTTCCGGTATTTCATCCGCCCCTCTCTGAACGAGCAACCCGGCGGCACCCTTTTGCACCGCATTTGGGATAAAATCATGACCGTCGAATCTCTCCCCCGTGAGGGGGACAAAGAGATTGCCTTTGATCACATCCCTTGAATCCGTAGATAATCCCTCAAATATACCGTCAGGATTTCCCCTGGTAAGGGTCCCTCCTGTCGCCCTTACTATCTCTCCGGTCTCCAGTATGGGAGATTTCCTCTCTTTCAACGCACACCTCCCGCCCTGTGGGTGGAAAGGGCCTCTCTGACAACCACCCTGTCGTCAAAAGGAAGTCTCCGGGTCCCCATAATCTGGTAATCTTCATGCCCCTTCCCCGCGACCAGCACAATATCCGAGTCATCGGCAACAGATACCGCCAGGGCTATAGCCTCTCTCCGGTCAGCGACAACCGTGTATCCCTTTCCCATAAAGCCGCTTGTGATATCTTCAGGCGCGTATCTGGTTGAACCGGCCTTGATGCCTCCCTCTATTTCATCTATGATCCTTAAGGGGTCCTCCGTCCTCGGGTTATCCGAGGTGATGATGGCCAGGTCACTCAGCGCTGCCGCAATTTTCCCCATACCGGGTCTCTTCGTACGATCCCGGTCACCCCCGCATCCAAAAACCGTTATGATCCTCTTTTTTCTAAACTCGGACAGGGTCTCAAGCACCTTCTCGAGGGCATCTCCGGTATGGGCATAGTCCACAAACACTACGGGTTCGCCGGGTCTGCTTACCCTCTCCAGGCGACCGGGAACGACATCGAGAGCCCCTATTCCCGACCGGATATCCTCCTGCGGTATCCCGAGCGACAGTGCCGCCGCCGTAGCCGCGAGGATGTTAGAGAGGTTGAATTTTCCGGCCAGTGCGGAGGATATTGAGAACTCCCCGCCGGCTCCTCGTATCCTCGCATCGATACCATCTATGGAAAGGACAACATCGACGGGCGACACATCGCACGGCCCGTCTACACCGAAGGTAACAGTCGGCGACGCTATCTCTCCCTGGAGCCTCGCACCCCACGGATCATCAACGTTCACAACCGCCGGGCGCCCACCGATCACATCATCAAAAAACCTCTTTTTAACCAGAAAGTACTCCTCCATGGTGCGATGATAGTCGAGATGCTCGCGGGAGAGGTTTGTGAATATGCCGATGTCATACTCGCATCCATAAATCCTTTTCAGGTCGATTGCGTGAGATGAAACCTCCATCACAACGTGTGTCACCCCCGCATCAACCATTTCTCTGAGCATCCTCTGCAGATCGAGCGACTCGGGCGTTGTGTGCGGGGCCGGGAATATCGTGCCTCCGTACCGGTAATTGACGGTTCCCGTAACCCCGACGGAAAATCCGGCAGATTTCAGAATAGACTCCAGAAGATAGGTCACCGTAGTTTTACCGTTTGTTCCGGTAACCCCTATAAGGCAGATATCGCGGGAGGGATTGCCGTAAAAATTTTTCCCGAGCCTGGCCAGCGCCAGACGGCTCTCTCCCACTTTTATGCAGGCCGCCCCCGGTAAGGTGGGCGCACTGCCTTTATCGTATACGACATACCGTGCCCCCCTCTTCACCGCGTCAAGCACAAAATCATGGCCGTCGAACTGGGTACCTGAAATAGCAACAAAAACGGACTCTTTCTCACACTCTCTTGAGTCGTAGCAAAGGCCGGAGGCATCCCCGGAAATATCACCCGATACATCCAGGATATCCACTCCATCCAGCAGGCCTGAAAGTTTCATATGTTGGCCGTCCTTTTCAGCCCCTCCTGTCAAACAATACGTAGCAGGGCTGATTTCCCTTTATCGGGAGACCCGGGGCCGGATTCTGACTCATAGCCCAGCCGCTTCCGGCAGTCTTTACCTCTATCCCCCTGCTCTGAGCGACCCTCAGAACCTCTCGCAGGGACATGCCCTCAAAATCAGGGATAACCGAGTCGTCGTTTGTGGTGTCGTGATAGGCCATATCCGTCATAGTTGACGCCTGGATTATTTGTGCTTCCCCGCTCTCTTCACCGGCGGGAGCCTCCCGAACATCCATACTGCCACTGGAACATCTCAATATCTGTTCAGAAACCCTTTTAAAAACGGGGGCGGCTGCCGCCCCGCCCCATCTGTCGACCTTCGGCTCATCCAGCACAACAAGGATTACCATCTGCGGATCTTCGGCAGGGAAAAACCCCATGAAAGATGCCTCCACCTTTTCGGAGGAGTAACGTCCCGAGGAAAAATCGAACTTTTGCGATGTCCCCGTCTTTCCCGCCACAGAAAGGTTGACGATGCGGGCATTCTTGCCGGTCCCTCCCTCGCCCTCCACCACATCGGTAAGGATGGACGTGACCCTCTTTGAGGTCTCCGTGGATATAACCCTCCTGAGTGCGACAGGTTCAAATTCCTTTACCACCACGCCCTTTTTATCCACCAAGCACCGGACAACATGCGGCTTCATCAGAACGCCGCCGTTTGCTATGGCACACATCGCGCTGGCCAGCTGCATGGCCGTCACCGAAATGCCCTGGCCAAAGGCCATTGTCGCAAAATCGACATCCTGCCAGTCACGCGGATCCCTCAGGATCCCCGCCGACTCTCCGGGGAGATCGATCCCCGTCTTTGAACCGAACCCAAACATCGTGATGTACTGGTGGAATTTTTCTCTTCCGAGCCTCTCGGCAATCTTGACAGTCCCTATGTTACTGGAGTATTTGAGAACCTCCGACAGGGTAAGTTTCTTAAATTTCTCATTCTGGGCTTCATGGATCACCCTGTTCCCAACCACATAGGAACCATCCTCACAATTGAACACGTCCGTTTCCTTGATAAGGTCTTCCTCAAGAGCGGCAGCGACGATAAAGGGTTTGAATACCGAGCCCGGATCAAAACAATCGGTGACGGCCCTGTTCCTTCTCGCGTCAGCCGGGTAAGTGGAAAAGGCATTGGGGTTGAATCGCGGCCCGTTGGCCATCGCCAGAATCTCACCTGTCCGGGGATCCATAACGATAACGCTTCCCCCCTTCGCGCCGGTCCGCTCCACGGCACTTCTCAATTGAGATTCAACGATATACTGAATCTTGCTGTCGATGGTCAGGAAAAGACTGCAACTTCCGCCATCCACCGTACCGCCTGAATCATCATTCAGATAGATATTGTGCCCCCGTGCATCCCTGCCCCACACAACCTCCTTGGGAACACTTTTCAGGTATTCGTCGTATTTCAATTCCAGGCCCTCGAGACCGGTGGAATCCAGACCGGCAAATCCGAGAAGGTGGCATGCCATCTCCCTGTGCGGATAAAATCTTTTGGGCTCCCGGACCAGGTGCACACCTTTCAAATTCAAGGCGCGGATACGCTCCGCCCCCACCGGAGAGATCTGCCGGGCAACCCAGCGAAAGCTCCCCTGGTTTGAAAGCGCCTTTACGATCTCCTGTCTCTTTACCCCCAGTATGGACGAAAGTTTCGATGCAATCTTCCGGCGATCTTGAACGCTCGAGGGATCGACGTAGACGGAATCCGCCATGACGGTAGCCGCAAGCTTCTGCCCGTTTCTGTCGAATATAAACCTTCTTTCCGGATACAGCGTCAGGCTCTTCTTGTGCTGACGGTCGGCGAGTTTTCCCAGTGTCTCCCCTGAAACAACCTGAAGCTGAAACGCCCTCGATACCAGCGCCACGTAGAGCACGAGGAAAAAAACCAGTATCGACGCCACTCTGAATCTCAGCCATTTTCTCGATTTCGCACTCATCGTAAGAAAATCACCTGATCCCTTTCCGGATAGCGCATCCCGAGCTTAGCCCGGGCGATGGACTCTATCCTGCGGGGAGATTTGAGTGTCGCGATCTCAACCTTCAATCTTCTGTTTTCCTCCAAAAGGGTATCCCTGCGGTGCATCTCTCCGGCTATTCGATAATCGATGTTCGTGATACTGATACGAAACCATACGTAAATAAGCGCGGTGGTCATAAACAGAAGCGCGACAAGTATAAGGCGGGAAGGCCTCAATCCCCCCCTTTTTTTGCTAACTACCGGCATGTTCATATCCTTACCGCCGTTCTCAACCGGGCGCTTCGTGCCCTCGGATTGGACGCTATCTCCGCCTCCCCGGGCATAAAGGGCCTTCTGGTCAAAACCCTCAGTTTGCTCCTCCTGTTGCAGCAACACACCGGGAAATCGGGGGGACAGATACATCCCTTCTCCCAGGAGCGGAACAGATTCTTCACCATTCGGTCCTCGAGTGAATGAAATGCTATAATGGAAAATCTCCCCCCCTCTTCCAGCATATCGATTCCGCTCTCTATCGCGGTATGGAGGTTTTCCAGTTCATTGTTGACGGCAATGCGGAGAGCCTGGAAGGTCTTTGTGGCGGGATGTATACTCTTTTTCTTCAAGCGGCCGGGGAGCGCACCGGCAATAATCGCGGCAAGTTCGCCCGTCGTTTTTATGGGAGACAGTTTCCGCCTTTCCGAAATTGCACGTACAATCCTTCCGGGCATCATCTCTTCACCATAATCTTTTATGATCTTCTTCAGTTTCTCTTCCGGAAACCCATTCACTATGTCGAATGCCGTCACGCCACTCTGCTGATCCATCCTCATATCGAGCGGCGCGTCCAGAGAAAAACTAAACCCCCTGTCAGGGGTATCGAACTGGTGGGACGAAACCCCCAGATCCAGCAGGATTCCGCGAACCCCTTGAAAACCCAGTTCCGATAGTATGTTGCCGATGTCCGCAAAATTTCCCTTTACAAGCAGCGCTCGATCCCCGAAGGGCTCAAGCCTGCGCGCGGACTCAGAAAGTGCGTCTTCATCACGATCAACACCGATAAGGACCCCATCCGGGTCAGTCCTTACCAGAATCTCATATGCGTGCCCCCCACCCCCCACCGTCCCGTCGAAATATACGCCACCCGGCGTGCAACTCATCGAATCAACTGTCTCTTTGAGCATAACCGGTTCATGAAAGAAGGCCCGTATCATATCCCCAGATCAGCCATGTAATCGCTGAAGTCCTCAATGTTCTTGCTGGATTCGTCGAGTTCCTTCTCAAAGCTTTCCCTGTCCCAGATCTCTATACTCCGCCCCATACCGGCGATGACGATCTCTTTCTGAAGTTTCGCGTACTCCCTGAGGGGAGGCGGTATCAGCACCCTCCTCTGCTCATTGAAAGAACAATCAACAGCACCCGACATAAAGAGGCGCTGGAAC
Organism: uncultured Syntrophaceae bacterium; assembly: GCA_964571315.1. Classification (GTDB taxonomy): domain Bacteria; phylum Desulfobacterota; class Syntrophia; order Syntrophales; family UBA2210; genus UBA6078. The sequence goes on along the minus strand of CAZNBR010000078.1, from coordinate 2,228 downwards.
GCCCGGACCTCTTTTCTGATGATCGACTGCGCGAAGACCTTCTCTTCGATTGCGACCCATTCATTGTAAGGGAAGACCAAGAGGCACCCATCCCAGTTTGTGATCACCATCCGTTCGTCATACTTCTCCGTGAAGACCTGGCACAGCCTGGCCGGGAAGATGATCCTCCCCTTTTCATCGATGGTGTGATAGTATCTTCCCCTGAATACAGACAACGACAATATCCTCCACAATCATCCACTTTGCTCCACTAGATCGAACTATAAAAGCGCGTGGCGTCTTTGTCAAGGAAAAAACCGCTATTTCTTTCTTTTAATTTGATATTTCAGGACTGCCCTGTTGTGGTCTGTCAGATTGGATGAAAAGTGGTGGGAACCGTTGTTCCTCGATACAAAATAAAGAAAATCCACAGGCGCCGGATAGAGAGCAGCATCAATCGCCTCCAGCCCCGGATTACAGATGGGTCCCGGGGGCAGGCCCTGTATCCGGTAGGTGTTGTAGGGTGTTTTCCTCTCAAGATCCGTCTTCCTGAGATTTCCATCAAAACCCTCAATGTCGTAAATAACTGTCGGGTCGCTCTGCAGTCTCATGCCTCTCTTCAGTCTGTTATGAAAAACAGCTGATACCAGTGGCCTTTCCTCCTTCGGCCCTCCCTCCTTTTCGATAATGGAGGCAAGGGTCACAACCTCATCCTCCGTAAGGTTGAGCTCTTTCGCCCTCTCCAGCATGTCGGGCGTCATGACTTTCCTGAATTGTCGCACCATAAACCGTATAATCCCCTCCTCGCCCATCGACTTGTTAAGCGTATGGGTATCGGGGAAGAGGTACCCCTCGGCACTTTCCCCCTCTATGCCGAGAGACGACAGCAGCCTGCCGTCCGACGCAAGGCTAATAAACACCTCCCGGTCGGCAAGTCCCTGATTTTCCAGACGGGTGGCTATCCGGCTCAGCGTAAATCCTTCCGGTATGAAGACCTGATACTCCTTGACCTTCCCCCCCACCAGCCGTTCCAGGACGGCCATCGGGGTCATGGAGCTGCGCAAATCATACTCGCCCGCCTGAATATGTTTCGATGCACCCGTTATAACCGCCAGGAGATAGAACCCCTTTTTATGTCTGAGCAGTCCTGCTCCGTCAAGGATGTCGGCCATCTGAGCAAAGGAGATACCCCGGGGTATCTCTACCGTCACCTCCCTGTACTCAAAATCTATCGGGCTGTTGGCATAATTGAAGGAAATCAGGCCCAGGAGGGATATAACCATCGCGCACGCCACACCTATGGCCGCAATTGTCTTAAGCCATCTTCTGGTCATTGTTCCTGTTCTCCCCGGGGTTTCACAGGTTTCGTTTCGGGGGTATTCGAGTTATGATCCAGATAGTCCTGGAGAATAATGGCGGCCGCTATTCTGTCAACAACCGCCCTCCTCTTTCTGTGATTCACATCCGCCTCTCTGAGCAGGGCCTCCGCCTCTTTTGTGGAAAGGACCTCGTTCCATTTCACAACAGGCACACAGACGCCCGCCTCAAGGGCATCGATAAACCCGTTCACCTTCTCGCACTGGATTCCCTCCGTGCCATCCAGTCTGACGGGATATCCGACAACGATCCTCCGGGCAGCATATTCCCTTACAAGCGCGGCTATCTGTTCGATGTCCCGCTTCCAGTATTTCCTGGCAATGGTGGCAATCCCCCTGGTGGTCATACCCAGTTCGTCGCAGACCGCCACCCCTATTCTTTTTTCCCCGTAGTCGAGGCCAAGTATTCTCATAGTCAGCGGCGTTTTATAACATACTCACCATGATATTACAAAAGGGGATTGTGCGATACGAGAACCGCCGGCACAGACAATCCCCTTGTGTAAACCGCGTGTTTTTGTTATTCCTGCAGCAGGCAGAGAGGGTCATCGAAAACCATGAAACACATCATCTTAGGCACAGCGGGACATGTCGACCACGGGAAAACCTCCCTCATAAAGGCCCTCACCAACGTGGATACCGACCGGCTCAAGGAGGAGAAAGAACGCGGGATTACGATCGAACTGGGTTTCGCGCCCCTTGTCCTCCCGGATGGACAGAAGATCGGGATCGTGGACGTCCCCGGTCATGAAAAATTCGTGAAGAATATGGTCGCCGGCGCCGGGGGGATCGACCTGGTTGCCCTGGTGATCGCTGCTGACGAAGGCGTCATGCCGCAGACGCGGGAGCATCTCGAGATATGCGAGCTCCTCG
>CAZNBR010000077.1:0-10153 GCA_964571315.1 uncultured Syntrophaceae bacterium | reverse complement strand
TGACGCCGCAGCCACCAAGCCCTTCGGGTATTCCCCCTTCTATCCGGGTCCCGGTCTCGGAGGGCACTGCATACCGATAGATCCCTTTTATCTCTCGTGGAAGGCCAGAGAATACGACTTCTCCACCCGTTTTATCCACCTTGCGGGAGAGATCAATGTCTCCATGCCCTATTACGTGATAGAAAAGACCGTGGAGGCACTGAACAGGGATAGAAAAAGCATGAAGGGGAGCCGCGTGCTGGTGCTGGGGATCGCGTACAAGAGGGATGTTGACGACGACAGGGAATCGCCCGGGTATGTCATCATGAAAATGCTCCTGGAAAAGGGTGCCCAGGTGTCCTATAACGATCCATGGATACCGCACCTCAGACCGACGAGAAAGCATGACTTTCAGATGAGCTCAACCCCGCTCACACCGGAGACGCTTGCAGAGGCGGACGCCGTTATCATCATTACCGATCATTCGGCCTACGATTTTGCCGATATTGTCAGGCATTCACGCCTCGTGATTGATACGCGGAATGCGACGAAAGGGATCAGGGATCCGGGCGGCAAGATAGTGATGGCTTAGGACTATTTGAGATTGCTGATAATGGGTGAGCCGTGAGAGCCGTTGCTCAGAGGGTCAGTTCTGCCGGGGTTTCCGTTGATAATCACACGATCGGCGAGATAGGACGGGGCGTTGTGGTCTTTCTCGGCGTCGCCAGGGGAGATACGGAAAGGGACGCCGATTACCTCTCGGATAAGATAGTCAACCTCCGGATATTTGAAGATTCGGATGGAAAGATGAATCTCTCTCTTCTTGATATATCGGGGGAGATGCTGGTGGTATCGCAGTTTACTCTCCTTGCCGACTGCCGGCAGGGACGGCGCCCCTCCTTTACTGATGCCGCCGGATTTGAAGAGGCCGATGAGCTCTACGAATATTTTGTGAAGAGGGCGAGGCGATATATTAAAAAGGTGGCCACCGGGCAGTTCCGGGCCATGATGGAGGTTGATCTTGTGAACAGTGGTCCGGTGACCATGATTCTTGAGAGTACAAAGATAACAGGCGGTGATTATGAGCACAAAAGATGATGTTTCCTCCCTCCCAATCAAAGTAGATAAGGAGGGCCTCTGGTACTACCAGGGCGCACTGATGTTCAGAAAAGATATCCTCGAGGTCTTTTTCAAAAACCTGAAGAGGGATGAAGAGGGGAGGTACCTGGTAGAACTTGAGGGGGACAAGAGCTTCATCGAGGTTGAAGATACCCCTATCGTCGTAGAGGCGGTTTCCAAAAATGACCGGAAGGATCGTGAAGGTGAGTCCATAGAGATCGCTCTCAGCGATTCCACTTCTGAGAGCCTTGACCCTTCGACGCTGCGCATGAACACGGAGAACGTGCTCTACTGCACCATCAAAAACGGCAAATTCGAGGCGAGGTTCCTGCGGGCTGCCTACTATCAGATCGCCGAGTTTATAGAACATGACGGGGAAAAGGACAGCTATTTTATACCCCTTAACGGGGGAAAACACTACATAGACAACTATATATCCGGAGGTACGCAATGTTAGAGAAAGATCAGATACAGGAGGGCCTCACCTTTGACGATCTTCTCCTCCTGCCGGCAGCGTCCAGCATCCTGCCGAGAGAGGTTGATACGTCTGTGGCGCTCACCGGCAATATCTCCCTGAGTATTCCCATTGTCAGTGCGGCCATGGATACGGTGACGGAGTCGAGAGTGGCAATATGCATGGCCCAGGAGGGGGGTATCGGGATCATCCACAGGAATATGAGTATAGAAAACCAGGCTCTCGAGGTGGACAAGGTGAAAAAATCCGAGAGCGGAATGGTCGTCGACCCCATAACGATAGAACCGGAACAGAGAGTCAGGGAAGCCCTCACCCTGATGAGCAAGTATAAAATATCGGGTGTTCCGGTTGTGAAGGGACGAAAGCTCGTGGGAATTCTGACGAACCGCGACCTGCGGTTTGAGACAAACCTTGATCAGCCGGTCTCTGCCGTGATGACCAAGGAAAACCTGGTAACCGTTTCCTCTGATATCACGCTGGAAGATTCAAAGAAGATACTGCATACACACCGGATAGAAAAGCTCCTCGTGGTTGACGATAAGTACAACCTGAAGGGCCTCATCACGATAAAAGATATTGAGAAAATACGAAAATATCCCTATGCCTGCAAGGATTCTCTCGGCAGGCTGAGGGTCGGCGGAGCCGTGGGAATCCTCGACAGGGAGGAACGGGTGGATGCACTTCTGAAAGCGGGAGCTGATGTCATAGTCATCGATACCTCGCACGGACATTCCAAGGGGGTTATCGACGCGGTCAGAGGTACAAAAGCCACCTTTCCCGACTGCGAACTCATAGCGGGCAACGTGGCGACGTACGAGGGGACTGAAGCGCTCATAAAGGCGGGCGCGGATGCGGTAAAGGTGGGTGTGGGTCCCGGATCCATTTGTACGACACGGGTGGTGGCGGGTGTCGGTGTGCCCCAGATGACGGCGATACAAGAATGCTACAAGGCCTCTAAAAAGCATGGCATACCACTGATAGCCGATGGGGGCGTGAAGTTTTCGGGCGATGTGGTGAAGGCCCTCGGGGCCGGGGCGCATTCGGTCATGATCGGAGGACTCTTCGCCGGCACGGAAGAGAGTCCCGGGGAGACCGTTCTCTTTCAGGGTAGAAGCTACAAGGTGTACCGGGGAATGGGCTCTCTCGAGGCAATGAAGTCGGGGAGCAAAGACCGTTACTATCTGGAGGACGACATAGAAAGCGATATGAAATTGGTTCCCGAGGGGATCGTGGGACGCGTCCCCTTCCGCGGCACCCTCTCTGCGAGCATACAACAGCTTGTCGGGGGGATAAAGGCCGGGATGGGCTATGTGGGATGCCGAACGATTGAAGAGCTGAGGGAGAAGGCCCGCTTTGTAAAGATAACACCCGCGGGTCTGCGCGAAAGCCACGTCCATGACGTAATCATAACAAAGGAAGCGCCCAATTACTGGTTGGATTAAAAGGCTCCGGGTTTCGAATTGGAAAGCCGCTGGGTCTCGAAACCCTGTGAAGCGATTACGGAGACAAGAGGTACATGAACTACTCCGATTTTGTTCATCTGCATGTGCATACCCAATACAGTCTTCTTGACGGCGCAATCCGGCTCGACGATCTCTTCGCAAAGGCGAGAAAGTACCAGATGCCCGCCATTGCCATGACCGATCACGGCAACATGTTCGGGGCCGTGGATTTTTATCAGAAGGCTTACAAGGCCGGCATCAAACCCATTATAGGGTGCGAGCTGTACGTGGCCCCCGGAAGCCGATTTGACCGCAGCGAGGGCCCCCGCCACCTCGTCGTTCTTGCCAAGGACACGCGCGGATACAAGAACCTCATGAAGCTTACCTCTGCCGGGTATCTTGAGGGATTTTACTACAAGCCCCGCGTGGACAAGGAACTTCTGGCCCTTTACAGTGAGGGCCTTATCTGCACGAGCGCGTGTCTCAACGGCGAGATATCCCGCCTCCTGCTGAATGGAAACAAGGATGACGCGCAGAGGGTGGCCGAAGAGTACCGTGAGATGTTCGGAGAGGGGAACTTCTACCTCGAAATAATGGAAAACGGCCTCGAAGAGCAGAAAAGGGCCAACAAGGGACTTATCGAACTGGGCAAAAAGCTTTCCATCCCCATGGTCGCGACCAATGACTGTCACTACCTGAATAGCGAAGACGCCGAGGCGCACGAGGTTCTTCTGTGCATACAGACCGGGACGACCATGGAAGACGACAGGAGGATGCGTTTCCGGTCTGAGGAATTCTATCTGAAGTCCCCCGATGACATGAAGAAAAGTTTTGACTATTGTCCGGAAGCTATTGCAAACACGCTGGAAATAGCCGATAAGTGCAACCTGACCCTGGACCTGGGACACCAGTTTTTCCTCCCCCATTATGAAACCGAGGCGGGGCTTTCACAGGAAGAACACCTGGCCAAGCTGGCCCGGGAGGGGCTGGAGCGCCTGATGCCGGCTATAGCAGCAGGTGCGGACAGCGAAGACCCCGAGGAGATCAGCAAGAAGTACCACAAGAGACTGGAGATGGAGCTTGAAATAATCAACTCCATGGAATTCCCGGGATATTTCCTTATTGTTGCCGATTTTATCAACTATGCAAAGAAAAAGAATATTCCGGTGGGACCGGGGCGGGGTTCCGCCGCCGGGAGTCTTGTGGCCTATGCCCTGGGTATTACCAATATAGACCCCATCCGCTACGGTCTCTTCTTTGAGCGCTTTCTGAATCCCAGCAGAAGGAGCATGCCCGATATCGACACAGACTTCTGCATGGAGGGAAGGGACGAGATTATACGGTATGTGACTGAAAAGTATGGGAGCGATCAGGTCTCCCAGATCATCACCTTCGGCAAGATGCAGGCGAAAGCGGTCGTCAGGGATGTCGGCAGAGCCCTCAATATGCCCTACGGTGAGGTGGACACTATCGCGAAGATGATCCCCAATACCCTGGGAATCACGCTGAAACAGGCGATAAAGGATGAACCCCGCCTTGCAGAGGAACAGAGGAAGAATGAAAAGGTCGGAAGGCTTCTCTCCCTCTCCCAGGCACTGGAGGGCCTGAACCGCCACGCATCCACGCACGCGGCCGGTGTGGTAATCTCAGACGTACCGTTGGTTGAGAGGGTCCCCCTCTACAAGAGTCCGAACAACGACGATATCGTGACGCAGTACTCGATGAACGACCTGCAGGAAGTCGGTCTGACAAAGTTCGATTTTCTGGGTCTCAGGACACTCACGGTCATCAGAGACACCCTGAAACTCATCAGAGAGGGGAGGGGGGAAGATAAATTTTCAATAGAAGGCATCTCCCTTGACGACGAGGCCACCTACGACCTCCTCGAGAAGGGACAGACGGATGGCGTCTTCCAGCTTGAAAGCGCCGGTATGAAGGATATTCTCGTCAACATGAAACCGGACTGCATTGAGGATATTATCGCCTTGATCTCCCTCTACCGGCCGGGTCCGATGAGCATGGTCCCTGACTTCATAGCACGAAAACAGGGCAAGCAGAAAATAGTTTACGAAGATCAGCGCCTTGAGGATATACTGAAGGAAACCTACGGCATTATCCTGTATCAGGAACAGGTGATGCAGATCGCAGGCGTCATCGGCGGTTACACCATGGCGGATGCGGACAACCTCCGGAGGGCCATGGGCAAAAAAAAGGTCTCCGCGATGGAAAAGGAGAGCCCGAAGTTCATCTCGGGATCGAAAAAGAACAAAGTTTCGGAGGCCAAGGCAAAAAAGATATGGGAACAGATGGAGAAATTTGCCGGGTATGGATTCAACAAATCCCACAGCGCCGCCTACACGATGATCTCCTTTCAGACCGCGTACCTGAAGGCCCACTATCCGGTGGAGTTCATGACGGCCCTTCTCACCAGCGAGAAGAACAACCGGGACAATATCATAAAATATATAGGCAGTTGCCGGGATATGGGGATCAACGTCCTTCCCCCGGACATCAATGAATCCTTCACCGATTTCAGCGTCGTGGGAGAGAATATCCGGTTCGGTCTGTCCGCCGTGAAGAACGTCGGCGGCGGAGCCGTGGATTCCATAATAACTTCAAGGACATCTGGGGGTAAGTTTACCTCTTTCCATAATTTCTGCGACAGGGTTGACCTGCACAGGGCCAATAAAAAGGTCATAGAGAGCCTGATCAAGTGCGGCGCCTTCGACTCCCTGGAGAAAAACCGGTGCCGTCTGATAGAGGGGTATGAGGATATTGCCCTCGCCGCCCAGAGAAGAACCCGGGACCGGATGAACGGCCAGACCACTCTCTTCGATGATCCCGAGATCGCCGATATCATACAGCCGAATCTCCCCGATGTTCCAGAGTGGGATCATGACGTCCTGCTCTCCTATGAGAAGGAGATGCTGGGCTTCTACATCACCGGCCACCCCCTCCTGAAATACGCCGACAGGCTGAACACCATCGTGGACAGCGATTCCCTGACATTATCCGCAAAACAGGATGGGAGCACCGTGTCGGTAGCCGGCGTGGTGAGCAACATACGGGCGGTTACCACAAAAAAAAAGGACACGATGGCCTACGTAACCGTTGAGGACTTGAAGGGTTTTATTACCGTTATTGTCTTCGCGGACCTGTACCGTGACAATATCTCCCTGATTCACAGTGAAGAACCCCTTTACATAAAAGGGCGGCTTGATATCGGCGATGAGGGGGGCAAGGTTGTGGCATCCGAGATCACGACCGTTGAGGAGGCGGTGAAAACACCCTTTTCCTCCGTGCACTTTATGATCGATACCGAAAAATCGAACGGCGATACAGTGGAAACCCTCAAGGCGATCCTTGAGAGAAGAAGAGGCAAGTTCTCAGGATATATACATTTATTGTCATCGAATGGTGCAGAAACCATTCTCTCGCTCGGTGAAGGCTTGGGGGTTGAAATCTCGGAAGAGATCAAACGGGAGGCAGATGATATCCTGGGCCCAGATGCGACACGCTTTATATAGATATGGCGACGGAAAGGGCAGGGGACTCTATTTTTCTAACGCCTGGTTTTGACTCAGGTCCTCGACATCTTTATGCAATTTTCCCATGGAATACCGTAAACGAACCTACAGGAACAGGATTTCAAAAGGCAGTCTCTTCTCCTTTCAGGTAAAGGTCAAGGAGACGGACCTGTATATAGGCGCAGACACCGATTGTACGGATGTGGCGCTGCAATCCGTGCGCAAGCACCGCGAATGCATCGAAGAATACATCCGGCACAATCCTTCATTTATGGATTCCATGACGCCGGTTGCAATAGATGCCTTTGCGCCGGCAATAATACGGGAGATGATCGAGGCATCCGGCCGCTGCGGCGTCGGCCCGATGGCCTCCGTTGCCGGGGCGATCGCGCGGCATGTCGGTCTGGATCTTATGGGGCATTCAAACAATGTCATCATCGAAAACGGCGGCGATATATTCCTGCGGCTTATCGATAAGGATGCCACAGTCGGAATCTTCGCGGGAGACTCTCCCCTCAGTTATAAAGTTTCTCTCAAGATAAAATCCGGGGGGGCTCCCTTCGGCATCTGTACTTCCTCAGGGACAATCGGGCATTCAACAAGCTTCGGCAGGGCAGACGCCGTCTGTGTTACGTCTCAATCGGCGACCCTGGCCGATGCAGCGGCGACTTCGATCGGCAACCGTGTGAAGAGGGAAGGGGACATAAAGGGGGCACTTGCCTACGGGATGGGGATAGAAGGGGTTCTGGGTGTGTTGATCATTATGGGGGACAAACTCGGGATACAAGGAGATATGGAACTGGTGTAGACGAGATAAGGGTGTTCGACATGACGAAAAGACAAAAGATTGGCCTGGCACTGGGCAGTGGCTCGGCACGCGGGTGGTCTCATATCGGCGTGATACAGGGTCTCAGAGAGGAAGGGATCCACATCGACATGGTGTGCGGAACGTCGATAGGGGCAATCGTCGGCGGGGCGCTGGCCGCCGGGGCACTCGAACAGCTGGATGAATGGGTTCGGGAACTTTCGTGGTCGGATATCATCGGATTCATGGACGTCATGTTTCCCCGGTCCGGTCTCATTGAGGGGGGTAAGATCATAAAATTCTTCAGAAAAAACTTTACGGACCCGAATATCGAGGATCTCCCCATGCCATTCGCCGCGGTTGCGACGGACCTTATGTCGGGGCGCGAGATATGGCTCAGAGAGGGATCACTGATGGACGCCGTACGCGCGAGCATGTCGATGCCCGGCATCTTCGTACCCTTTAAACGAAAAGCTCAATGGCTTGTGGACGGCGGACTGGTGAATCCCGTACCCGTATCGGTGTGCAGGGCGATGGGGGCGGATATCGTCATAGCGGTCAATCTCAACTCCGGTCTCGTGGGAAAACGCAGGGCACAGAAGGGCCCACCCCGGGATGTCCCGCCGAAAAAGGAGAGAACGTCAGGGAAATTGCGCGAACAACTCACGGCCTATCTTGACACCACCGTCATGCGGGGCAAATCCCTCATTCCCGGCGGGTTTGGGTTGAGTACCACCGATCGTAGTCCCTCAATCTTCGAAGTTATGGCTACGTCATCAAACATAATGCAGGATCGCATAACGCGCCAGAGACTTGCGGGGGATCCCCCCGATCTACTGATATCACCCCGGCTGGCTCATATCGGTCTCCTGGAATACAATCGGGCGGAAGAGACCATTCGAGAGGGGAGACATGCCCTGGAGGTGAGCCTTCCGCTCTTGAAGGATGTGCTAGGCTGACCTCAATGGGCGGATCGTAGGCAAAGTTTACATAACATATCTTATCGGACGTTAAAACGGACCGCCGGGGCGAACGGCTCAATTTCGACCAGTGCGATGTTCTTCTCATTCAACCCAACGGACGAATTCGTCCCGATTTCCCCGTGCCCTTTCAAATGTGTTGGCGGGGCTCCCCTGATCCGGCCAACCGAGTGCGGCACCGATGACGATTCGTTTGGTATCCTGTATTTCAAAGAGCGTACGCAGAATGTCGGGATATTGGACCGCCACCGCCATGATGCAGGTGCCCAGTCCCCTCTCGTGGGCAAGGAGACAGAGGGTTTGAATAAAGAGCCCCGCGTCGAGCATGGAATATTCCAGCGAGATTGCCTTGTCGACCGTTATGAGGAGCAATACTGGCGCGTCGAAGAGCCTCAGCATGTGACCATAGAAATTCAACCGCGCATCCGCATCGTCCCGCGGGATTGAAAGCGCCTCCAGGGTACGCTTCCCCACATCCCGATAGCGGTTTTTGTTGATTTCCGGCCATTCCAGGGGCATGGGTATGTCGGGATCGGGCTGTTTGCCCGACATGGCGGCGTGCCGGTTTTCTTCTTTAAACGTGGCAAGGAGATCTCCCGTGATCACGATAATCTCCCAGGGCTGGGTATTCCCCCATGAGGGAGCCCACAGGGCGTCCGAGATTATCTCTTCGATGATCACCTTCTCGAGTGGTCGGGATGAAAAAGATCGAATACTGCGGCGGTTTTTAACGGCTTCCTTGAGTTCCATGGATTGGATTCTCCTTTGCTTATGAGATCATGCTGAACGGTGTGTGAGGTATTGTTTAACTTTGTCCTTGCTATTTTGTCAATTGATTACTTACTTATACACTTATAGACGGAGGTACAAAGGTATGGATCCTGAAATGACACAAAAGATCGACGAGATCCTTGGGCGGATTAAGGACCCCGAAAGCGGCCTCTCCCTGGATCGATTGGGAATCGTGACCCGGGTTCGGTACAACGAGGAAAAGCGGGAGATGTATCTGTTCACCGATTTTCTGGACCACCTTCCGAGCTGCAACACCTGCCGCGGTATCGCCGTGGCGATCATGTCGTCGCTTATGAGAAACTTGAAAGAGGAATTCGAGAATGAATTCCACAATATTACTATTGAATTTGTCTGATTTTACGAATTTCCTTTTACGTAATATTTCTATTCTTCAGGACCGTTTTTTCTGCGGACTGTGCCATACTGAAAAAGAGCCGACATTGCGCGGGCGCACTGCTCCGGGGTGTCGTAAATGGGAATACCCCCCTCCCCCAGCATGCCCTCCATAACATCGTTCTCCAGACGCCTAAATCGAAGGCAGATAAGCGGCTTGCCGTATTTTGCCGGCAGGGATGCGTACACCTTGGCCCCCTCAATATCGATCTTGAGACTCTCTGGGACGGAAGCGCCATTGATATCGACAATCATGGAAGGGTCCCATACCCTCGCGCTGACGGGTACGTTACTGATAGCACCGTCGATATAGTCCAGCCTGAGGAGCTTTTCAATAACCTCCGCTTCTTGGAGTGCCGTTCGCTTGGTTCCGGCAAAATCAATGGGGTTTTTGGCCTCCGGTGCGTGAGCCGGAAGGAGTGCCGAGATCGTACGGGCCGTATCGGGGTCCAGTTCGGGCAGCTCAAGCCCGAAAGCCGAGCAGGCATCGCTTCCTACAACCCCCTGTCCGCCGCTCCCGAGGATGGCAATCCGGTTCCCCGAAGGCAGGGGGAGCTGTGCCAGGGCCTCGGCCACTTCGAAGAGGTGAAAGGCCTCCTGGACCTGGATGATTCCCGCCTGTCTGCACATACTGTCAAAAA
>CAZNBR010000076.1:0-10327 GCA_964571315.1 uncultured Syntrophaceae bacterium | reverse complement strand
TACAGGCCGTCCTGCAGCAGGGAGCGCTTTCCGTCATCGGCATCCGGGACATAGATCTGCCCGGCGGTCCGGGCCGCGTCGTCCTTTCTGAAGATCAGCGCCATCAGGAGGCCGGTGACTAGGGCGAAGACGATCGCGCCGATCGCGCGGGCCAGCCCCATCTGCCACCCCAGGACCTTCGCCGTGAGGGTGATTGCCAGGATGTTGATCGCTGGCCCCGAATAGAGAAAGGCCGTCGCCGGACCGATACCCGCCCCCCGCGTGTAGATCCCGGCAAAGAGCGGCAGGACCGTGCATGAACAGACCGCCAGGATGGAGCCGGAGACCGAGGCCACCGAATAGGAGAGTATCTTGCCGGCCTGGGCGCCGAAATATTTCAGAATCGCTCCCTGCGACACAAAGACCGCGATAGCCCCCGCGATGAAAAAGGCGGGGATCAGGCAGGTCAGGACGTGCTGCCGGGCGTACTCCCGGAGCATCATGAATGCCTCGAGTCCCGACTGTCGTATCAGCGCGTGGTCCCACGGAATGTAATAGGCCGCCAGAAAGACACCGGCGATCACAAGCAGCTTGGTTCGCTCTTTCATTTCCATAACTTCCTTTATATCTCCTTCGATTGACCGGAGATCATCATCAACCTCCCCCGTCCATCAATTTCGTGTTTCGCGATATGGCGATTCAGTGGGGACAAAAACCCCCTACCGTCCGCAGATGTCCTCCCGGTGGATATGCGGCAGCTGCAGTGCCAGGCCGGCAACCGCGGGATCATCCTCCAGCCAGTGTTTCAGGTTGCCGATCATAGACGCCGCGTAGGGGCTCGCGCCGCCGTCCGCCAGGGCGTAATTGACCCACAGCCCCTCTTTGCGAAAGGTAATCAGGCCGGCGTCTTCAAGAATCTTCAGGTGCTTGCTGGCGGTGGACTGGGCCACGCCGAGGGCTTCCGTGATTTCGCAGACGCACATGACCCGCTTCTGCAGCATCTTCATGATCTTGACACGGCTCGGATCCGACAGGGCCTTCATCACCTTCATAAATGTCTTCATACCCCTAACCTCCATATCGTCTTTTGGGAATATAGTGGCTCAGGGTGACATTGTCAACAAAAAAGTGGGACAGGCTTAAAGGATGATCAGAACGTATGTCTGAATAATCTCAATGACACCCTGATGAGATTACCTAGTGCATCTAAGAATCCTGGAAATCGTTTTGGGAGAAGGTCAACGATTACCGATTGAAAGTCTCGCTGTAATATTCCTTGACAAGGTATGATTAGTAGTTTAGCGTATTTGGCCATATCATGTATGCTTGTGAACGGCTGTAATAACCTGGGGGGGGGATTATGGTCTGATCATCTTGAGTCCTGTTTCTCGAAATGAGAGAGAGGGCTTTTTTTGTGAGCAGCCCGGACTAGTGTTGGAATATTGTGGTGGATACCATGGTGACGCCGCGCTTATCTCTGTCGAACGGAAACAGGGAGGGTGTCACCAGTGTATACCCGGACGTTGATATCGGGAGAGACTGAACCGGAGGTGATCATGCGTAAGATACCCATCTTCCTGCTGGCAATAATGCTATCGGTCAGCATAGTGCCCTATAGCTCCTTTGCTGTTGACTGCAACAGTCCCCCTTCCGGCTCTGGAAGCAACTGGGAACGCGCTTATAGGGAATGGTGTGAAAGCTGCGGAGGCACATTCTCCGGCAGTGGCCCACGGTCCAGATGCGATCCCGGGTCAAACTGGGGAAGCGGGCAGCAAGGCAGTCAGGGCTCCAGCGTCCCATCTTACGACTACGAGGCTGAGCGGCAAAGGCAGGAAGCCGAGCAGCAGCGACAACTGGAAGCGGAGCGGCAGCGTCAGTTGGAGCTTGAGGAACAGCGAAAGCGGGAAGAGGAGGAAGCAAGGAGAAGGCAGGAGGAGTTTGAACGGAACAAGCAGGAAGCACTGAAGAGCATGAAAGGGATTGCCGAGGGAGAACTCGGGCTCAAGGGCGCCGATGCCGGCGGTTTCGGTTTAAAAGGCATTGGCGACACAGATACGAGCAGCCTCGGATTAAAGGATGTAACGACATCCGCCAGGGCCGATCAGCCGAAAAAAGCAGACTGCGAATGGGGCAACATGGGTTCTTCCGTGGTCGACCTGCGCTGCCTTGGCCTGGATCCGAACAAGCCCATCTCTGTTGATCCCAATGTTTCCAGGGGCAAGGAGAGGGTTTTCCCAGCCCAGATCGATCCGGCCACATTCAAGAATGTCAACTACAACAAGGGGTTCGAAGCGCTGATGCGTTTCGATGTCGCCTCTGCCGCCCAGGCTGTCAAATATTTCGAGCAGGCGCGGAAAGAACGGCCTAACGACCCGATGGTCCGTAACGGGCTTTTCCTCGCCCAGGACATTCATAAGGCCCGTCAACAAAAAGAGAAAGACAACCAGGCAAAAGCCGCCTATTTTATCCTGCAGAGCTACGCCTCCATGATGATGGGCGAGACCTTAAACGCAAGGGATTACATTGCACAGGCCCGCCAATTTGACCCATACAATAATAACGCGAAATTTGTTCAGTCGCTTGCTAACGTTGAAATGGGAGCAGCTGCTACATATCCCAAGCGAAAAGAAGCATACCAGTTGGTTTCTGGCGGCCTTGTTTCAATATACAAGCGACATTATGCTGTGGCGATTGACCTGCTTGAAGCTGCGCAGCGTTTACAGCCGGGGGACAAGTTTATCGGGATGTTCATTCAGGAGATGCGCAAGTATGAATCAGCAGTGAGAAAGAGTGAAAAATAAGATACTCCATCAGGAGGGATGAACTATGAAAAAGATATGTCTTATAGCGTTGTTAACCCTTATGCTCCTATTCGTGCTCATATCTGCCGTTCAGGCACAGCCTCCGCAGGAAACCCTCACCCAGTACCTCTCCGACCTCCAGAAGAATCCCAACGACACTGCCCTGCGGGAGAAGATCATCAAACACGTGCAGACGATGAGGCCTGCGCCTGCGATACCAAGAGAAGCAGAACGATTTATGAACAGAGGGGCAGCGGCAGTGAAAAGTGCAAAAGACGCCAACGATTTTAAAGATGCGGTTGCAGAATTCGAGAAGGCAACACTATCAGCGCCTTGGCTTGCCAATGCCTATTATAACCTCGGCGTGGCACAGGACAAGGCTGGTTTGTATACGGCGGCTATTAGGAGTTTGAAATTGTATGTTTTGGCTGAACCGAATGCGCCTGACATAAGGTCCGTTGAAAAACTGATTGACGAGATTGAGTATAAGCAAGAGAAGGCGGCGAAGGGGTTCAGCCCACAGGCGATTGCGGAAAAGAAGCGCCAGACAGAAGAAGAATTCATCAAGAAACTGAATGGGGTGCGCTATGTTTCAAATTGGAGTACACGCACTGCGGTCGGAGTTACTACCTTGGATGTCCGGGGAAGCAAAATTATTCAAGGCATAATTTGTCATAGAGGATGCGAGGGGGGCATCTATGCTGGGGGGGGATGGCATCAACAAGAAGAAACTACCCTGAATGGTCGTGAGTTCAACTTTAGCGGAAACTGTGTGTCCGGCAGCCAAGTGGTAAAAAGAATATTTAGAAGTAAAATTAGCGAAGACGGTTACTCTGTAACTTCTGAAGATTGTACTGGAACAATAATCTACCGCCGCGAAAGGTGAGAATAGAGTGAATTATGAGCGCCCCGGAATTTCTATCCTTTGAATTTCATATCCGTTATTTCCCCCGTATGTTGTTGAGCCGTATGCGTTTCGGCAGGAGGACAGAGACGGGCTTTTCGTCAACGTTTGAACACTATATCGTCCTCGCCGTCTGCATCATCCTCCTCGCTTTTGGGATTCCCGTTGCCGTGTCCAATGGTTCCGTTATTGGCTGGATCACAGGCGGCATCGGCGCTGCGGGAGCTATCGCCCTGGTCATCAACAGCGTCTTCTCGCGCACGAAAGAGCCACCCTCGTATGAGGGTTTTCTTGCAGGCGTCTTTCTTTTCTTCGTCTTTCTGGGCATAACCTTCGGTGTATTTGTAGGCACGCTTGAACACTCGCTCTCCCTCGGACTGCTGACCGGCTCTGCAGGACTTTTTGCCGGGTATCTGCTTGGCATCCTGGCCGGTCTTTGGCTCCAGTATCTCGGCTGGCTTTCGGCCGCCGTGAACGGCCTGGCGGGCCTTGCGGTAGTGGGGATGCTCTCCGTGGACCTGGTGCTTCTGTCCGGGGCTATATTTTGATGAAAAAACCGACTTCAATGTAAGAGAACTCGCATGAAGAGGAACGGACCATGAAAAAGATAAGTCTTACAGTGGTATTGTTGGCACTGATATTCATTTCGATTCTAACTGTTGGAGCTGAAGAGCTGCGCACCACGCCTTACGCCTCAAAATGGGGGGATTTCAAAACCGTCGTGCCTGTGGGATGGAAAGAGAGCATTGATTTCGAAGGAATCCAGCATCTACAAGGATTTATAGAGCATTATACAAACACTACCTTCAAGAGCCCTGAACCTTACTACATCCTGTCAATCCGCTGGTATACGCGCTATGCTACTCATAGGAAAGTGGATGGCGCGCTTGAGATGTATTCCGGCCCGGATGATTTCATCCAGCAATTCAGCAACTGGTACGGCGGAGCACGACCGAAAAGTGGGGGGGGCGCCAGTGACAGTTCATTGATCGAACCGCGTCACGAGATCAGCATCGGCGACAGGAAAGCCCAACGGTTCATTGGCCGGCTGGG
The DNA here is from genome assembly GCA_964571315.1 of uncultured Syntrophaceae bacterium. GTDB lineage: Bacteria > Desulfobacterota > Syntrophia > Syntrophales > UBA2210 > UBA6078. Next base: position 5,590 of record CAZNBR010000076.1, on the reverse strand, counting down.
GAAGGTTCAACAAAACGGCATATATGGACCCGTCTCTGCTGCAAATACTGAGTATATCTATCAGGAATGGCGTGCAAAACTGGGTGGAAAATTGATCGGAATTGACGAAGTAAAGAACAGTGGCAGGCAATCCTGGACCGTTCTGCCAGCTCCCTCGGGATTTTATGTGCTCGCATATTTTGCGCCTGAGGATAGTTATGGGAAATATGAAAAATATTACGATCAGATGGTTGCCTCATTTGAGCCAAAAGATGGGCCGGGAGGGGCAGGAAGTATTAAACCAGACAAAACTGCATTAGAGAAGGAACAGTCTGAGAGTCAGTGGAAGAATTTATTAGACATTTTTAAATCAAAAAGGGGTACCCTTTTCAGAGGCCCGGCTACCAAAGATGTTCCGGACATAGACTATGGTGGTACCCGTAAAACAACTGTCAGCAGCGGCTGGTTCGCGGATACCTCTTCTCAAAAAGAGATTATAAAATATGTATCTACCATGAAGCCAGTGCCGGCAATCCCTGAGACAGCCAAGCGCAACTTCGTAAAGGCCAACATGTTCCTGAAGGACGCAAAGAACGCTTCCGATTATAAATACGCCATAGACGCCTATGAGGAGGCCCTGCTTGAGGCGCCATGGTGGGGAAATGCATATTACAATCTGGGTATCGCCCTTGCAGAAGCAGGATGGTACGACGACGCAAAAGAGTCCATTAACTTGTATCTCTTGACAAACCCAAGTGAGGCCGATAAAAGCCAGGCTCAAAATAAAATCTATGAGATCGAGGCGCAACAAGAGCTTCAAAGAAAACGCGAGGCCGCAATGAAGGCCAAGTATGGCGGCGGGCAAGGTGAAGGCTTTAACTTTGACGCTCTCTTCCGTTACGGGGCTGTTGTCCAGAATATGAGTTTCGACGCCAGTGGCAATGAGCGTATCATATCTCTAAAAATAGCTACCCGCAAGGAGAACGGATTTTTCCACACCTATTTTACAATTTCCGACATTACCTCACGGAATGATGCTTTCGAGCAAAAGTTCAGCATAGATTGGAGGGGCACTCAAACTTTTTACTTGGATGACCGCACCTATCCCAATAAGGAGTTGATGACGCTTACCGTGACCTCATATGGCGACGGAGACGCCAACATTACCATCAGACCGGCAAACAACGCTTCGGCCTCTATTAAAACAAGCCTCACCGCTCTGCTCAAGGAACTCGCCAGCCAGGCGGTATATGCCGGTGGCAAAATAAACATAGGTGGAGGGGACTTTTATGTCCTTGGACAGGGAGGCCCCAAGGGGTCTCTCTTGTTCTTTCCCCCTGAGATTAAAAATCAGCTTGAGCACGGCACTACAAACGACCTAATGCCCAAGCTTGTGGCCAACGTTAACTACCGGGGTTCCGATGGCTCAAACCATCGTTACACCAACTCGGACCTCGGTGAAGTCAACGGCACGCATTACCACCTGGAATATGTTGGAGGTTATTGGGAAGCTAAAGTGGGCAGGGGTGAAGACCACTAAGCGGAAAGTGAAGTGACCCTTATTTTCAGGAGGAATAAAACATGAGAAAGATTTGTCTTTCAGTATTTTTAGCCTTCATGCTTACTTCCGTGTTGATGACCATTACACAGGCACAGTCTCCCCAACAAACTTTCACTCAGTATATCTCCGACCTCCAAAAGAGCCCGAACGACTCCGCCCTGCGGGAGAAGATCATCAACCACGTCCAGGCAATGAGACCGGCACCTGCTGTGCCGACGGAGGTTGTCAAGCACGAGGGTGCCGCAGAATATGCCTTCAAGGGCGCGAAAAATGAGTCGGACTACCTCGATTCCGCCAAAGAGTATGAGAAGGCGCTGCTCATCGCTCCCTGGCTCGCGATAGACTACTTCAACTGTGGAGTGGCGTATGAAAAAGCAGGTCAGTTCAAAAATGCGATAACTCAGTTCAACTTCTACCTCATGGCCGCGCCTGACGCGCAGGATGCAAACGCTGTCCGCAAGCGAATAGGCGGGCTTGAATATGCAGCGGGAAAGGCGGCAAGAGAATCATCCTCCCAACAGACCGCCGCCGCGCCGAAGCAGAACCCGTTTGAAGACCTACTGAAGAAGATAGATGGAAGGAGATACACAGTTCGGGGAGTCGGAGGGACAGCCGTAATAGATGTGAGAAATGGGGTTTTTGTGATTGGAGTGATATCGGACAGCAGAGGCCAATACGAAGAGGCCGGTGAGAACAGCCGCATCGAAATCCGCGGTCGAGAAACTAGGTCATTGTTTTATTCGAGTTTTTTTAATAGCAACATTGACAACACTTACATAATTAGTGAAGACGGCGAGAGAATAACTAAACGTTATCGGAGAGATGACGGGACAGTTCTTGAACATATCTTCCTCTGGCAAAGATAAGGAGAAATCTCTGAAGAAAAAGATCATCAGGCATGTGCAAACGATGAGGCAAAAAGGTCAGTACCGGAAGAGGCTTATACATATTTTGCTAAAGTGGTGACACTGTAAGCAAACAACTCCCAAAAATGCGGAGGGCTGAGATGAAGAGATGGATTCCAATGGCACTTTTTCTGCTCGCCATAACCGGATGCACGGCCTGGACCCGGCCTGACACAACAGAGGGAGAGTTCCGTCGCGACCTTGCGGAATGCGAATACGAAGCTACGAAGGCAACTGCCAACCTCCCGCCCGGCAATGCGCAATCGTCCAATAAATTCGACGTCAGGGAAGAATGTATGAAGATGAAGGGCTACCGCCGCAAATTCCGCTGATTGAAAAACATAAAAATATGAAAATGGATGGGTACAGGATTCTTTAAAAAGGAGGAAAGTGATGCAATACCAAATAAGCAAAATTCTATCCGCGATATTTCTTCTACTGTTCTGTATATCGTTCTCAATAGCTCACGCCCAGACTCCTCAGCAGACCCTCACCCAGTACATCTCCGACCTCCAGAAAAATCCCAACGACACTGCCCTCAGGGAGAAGATCATCAAACACGTGCAGACGATGAGACCGTCGCCGGCGATACCGGAGGAGGCAAAAAGGTATCTGGTGCGCGGCAAGGCGGCGTTTAAAGGTGCAAAAGAAGCAAGAGACTTTAATGATGCAGCTGATGAGTTTAAAAAGGCCCTGCTATATGCTCCGTGGCTTGCCGAGGGATATTATAACCTCGGGATCATTCAGGACAAGGCAGGGCTTTATGCCGATGCAATGCAGAGCCTGAAGTTTTATCTCATGGCAGCACCGAATGCGCCCGATACAGAAAAGGTGAAAGAACTGATCTATGAAATCGAATACCGGCAGGAAAAGGCGGCAAAGGAATCAACCCCGACGGCGATAGCAGCAAAACAACAAAACAAAGCTGAAGAATTCTTCAAGCGCATTATTGGAGCAAGATATATTTGGCATGTAAACTGGGTTGAATACGAAGAAACATATTCGGTTGATATTTATGGGGATAAGATTGTTTTTGGTGCAACTCCAACCAGGATATCAAATTACAGGAACATTCCGCAGGGCACATCTCTTGGAGTCTATCAGTCCCTATGGCCGTGTCCGATAACGAACAAAAAAATGCAGGGAAACGATCTGGTTGTTGAAGTGGGCGGCTGCTGGGGGATGCAAGGTTATACGGTGAGAAACAACGGCGGCTCACTGACCTTAAATAGTACCCATTACAAGGGTGGCTATTGGCAAAATGCTGTCTTCACGCGCAGCCGCTGAGGAACATGATAAATCCCTGAGGTGTGTGGAGAAACAAGAACACATCGATGTGAAAGCTGAGGGAGGATAATTGTGAGGAAAAATATTAAACTTGTCTTGCTGTCTTTATTTATATTGTTCGCAGCCTTGATGTCCTATCCTTTACAAGCCCAGACCCCGCAGCAGACCCTTAACCAGCATATCTCCGACCTTCAGAAAAATCCCAATGATAATGCCCTGCGGGAGAAAATCATCAGGCATGTGCAGACGATGAGACAAAAGCCTGCAATACCGGAAGATGCCGAGCGGTATATGGCCCGAGGCACCGCAGCAGCCAAAGGTGCCAAAAACCCGAATGACTTTAAAGATGCAGTGCGGGAATTTGAAAAGGCGTCTACAGTTGCCCCTTGGCTTGCAAATGCTTATTACAATCTCGGCGTTGCACAGGATGGGGCCGGTATGTATACCGAGGCAATCAAAAGTCTAAAGCTTTATCTCCTGGCTGTACCGAATGCGTCAGATGCCAAAAAACTGATTTATGAGATTGAATATAGGCAAGAGAAGGCAGCCAAGGAGTCAAGCCCTGCGGCGATTGCGGAAAAGAAGCAGAAGGAATATGGGGAATGGCTCAAGAAAATTGACGGCAGGAGGTACACCTATTCGGGAGGTGATAGTGTAAGAGGATTGACAGCCGTAATAGACGTGAAGGAAAAAGTTCTCGTATCTGGGGCCATCGTGGCCTTTGACTCCCCCGTGGCCGGCCCCCGTGGCTATAACGAAATCCGCCGCTACGAGATTCGGGGCCGAGAGTCGGCAGGCCCTGTGATGAAGGACCCGGATCTGCCGGGTGGGTCTTTGCAATTCCTTTACATAATCAGTGAAGACGGCGACCGGATAACTGAACAGACTCGGCTGGGCAACGGCAGCACGAGCGAACGCATCTACTTATGGCAAAGATAAGGAACGCAGAAATCGTAACATGAAAAAATGCGAAAAGAAATAAGTACATTTTTGAATAGAGGGAAACAATCACAGTCTCTCGCCTTTTTGGCAGAAGGCGACATCAAAAAATTGAGGGGGATAAGATGAAAAAAATCATCATAATAACTATCTTGTGTTTATCCGTGTTGTTAATCGATGCGACAACTTTTATTTATGCAGAATCGGACAAGTGTTCAGATTGGATGCTGCAGAATAATGGTTGTTACTGGAGAACATGTGTTGATTCCCATGGGCACCAGTATTGTGAACAGTGCTGTGGCCAGAATTGTTCCAGAGTAACATGTAACTAATAAAAAAGGCTGTGACCACGGCTCCAATGTAAGCTGGCGGCAACATGTCGAATTGCCCGTAGACATGACGGCTTGTAGTTCAAACACTCGAGGACAAAAAGGGAAATAGTTTTGGAGGAAATAAAACCATGAAAAAGATCTGTCTTCCAGCATCGTTAGTATTCGTGCTTATATTTGTGTTTATGTCAACTGTGCAGGCACAGTCGCCCCAGGAAACCCTCAACCAATACATCTCCGATCTCCAGAAGAACCCCAATGACAATGCTTTGAGAGAGAAAATCATCAAGCATGCGCAGACCATGAAGCCAGCGCCAAAAACACCAGAGGAAGTTGATGAACTGGTTGGTCAGGCGAAATATGTTTTCAAGCATGCCAAGACACAAGAGGATTATCTTGGCGCTGTCGAGGCATATAAGAAAATTGTGAATATCACGCCGTGGGTTGGCGATTATTATTACAACTTGGGTGTAGCGCAGGAACAGGCTGGCCAACCTAATGATGCCATAAACAGCTTCAAATTATATTTGCTTGCATCGGGTAGTGTAAGATATCTTGTGTAAATTTTTAAAGGTGTAGGAAAAAAGGCG
>CAZNBR010000075.1:0-10357 GCA_964571315.1 uncultured Syntrophaceae bacterium | reverse complement strand
TGGATACACCAACGAGATTGTACCTGATACGGCATGGACAAGTAGCGAACTTTTTAGATGAGACCTATAACGGCCATAAGGATGTGGATATAACCGCACATGGCGTCAGACAGATGGAGGCGGTTGCGGACAGGCTCAGTGATGAGACCCTGGCGGGAGTGTACTGCAGCGACCTGATCAGGGCACGAAGGGGGGCCGATATTATTGCCCCGCGACATGGACTGGTACCCCACGCCCGCCCCGCCCTGAGGGAGCTGGATGTCAATCTGTGGGAGGGGTTGGATGCAGATGGCGTGGAGGAGCGGTTTCCGGGGGCCTTTGATGCGTGGATGGCACAGGGGGCCGACTACCGGATACCGGGGGGGGAGAGCCTCCGTGATCTTGCGGAAAGGGTGATCCCCGCCCTCAGGGGGATTCTCGGCGCACACGAAGGGGAAAATATTGCCCTGGTGGCGCACGGGGTGGTCAATCGTGTGATCCTTGCCGATGCCATGGGCATGGGGCTCGATCTCAATCGTCTCTATTCGATCGAGCAGGATTATGGCTGTATGAATATCATCGATTACCTTCCCGACTATGCCGTTGTCAAACTTGTCAACAGGCAATTGCTTGATGAAAAACAATTTTAAATTTTGAGTGGTGAATTTTGAATCAATGGGTTTTTTTGTAGACAATTACAATAAAATAAAAACAGGTGTTTTCCTGGTTTTGATAGTTATAGTCCTCCTGTTCTCACCGAAGGCCATGGCCGAGATGTACATCGACGAGGCAGGGAGGCGGGTCGAGATCCCGTCGTCTCCGCAGCGAATTGTTTCCCTCGCGCCCAATATAACGGAGACCCTCTTTGCCCTCGGCCTGGACAGGGAGATCGTGGGGGTGACCATGCTGAGCATCTACCCCGATGCCGCCCGGTCGAAACCGAGGGTCGGTACTTTTATCAACATATCCCTTGAACGGGTCGTCTCTCTGAATCCTGATCTGGTTATAGGGACTGCCGATGGCAATAGAAAGGAGACGGTGAAACAACTGGAGGGGATGGGCCTCCCCGTTTATGTTGTTAATCCGGAGAGCCTTGCAGAGATATTCCATATGATCTTGAGTATCGGCACGATAACGGGCAGGGAGAATGAGGCAACGGCTCTGGTTGAAGATCTCCAGGAGAGGGTCGGGCGCGTCGCCTCATCCCTGAAGGGCCTGAAAAGGCCGCATGTGTTTCTCCAGATAGGCATCAATCCGGTCATTACCGTCGGCAGGAATACCCTCCATAATGAGCTGATACAACGTGCCGGTGGGGTGAATGTTTACGGGGAGGCGACGACGCGGTATCCCCGGTGCAGCATAGAGGATATAATGGTAAAAAAACCGGACATCATTATTGTTTCGTCCATGAAGAGGGAGGGCGATTTTCCCTCCATCAGGGACGGGTGGAAAAAATGGGGTCCCATCCCCGCGGTCAGGGATGACAGGATCTACATCATAGACACGGACCTGATCGATCTTGCCGCACCCCGTATTGTGGATGGGCTTGAGAGGATGGCCGAGATCATTCATCCGGAGGTCTCATTTAAAAAGCGGTAGAAAGGATTCGTGGTTATGTTGGATTACTTTTATCAGGGCGGCCCGGTCATGTACCCGCTCCTCTTCTGTTCGCTTGTATCCCTTACCATCGTCATAGAGAGGAGTATATTCTGGGTACGCGAGAAGAAGAGGCGTGACGGAAGACTGCTCGACAGCTTTATGTCTCTTATCGAGAAGGGGGATCTCGATGAGGCACGGAGGCTTGTTGCGGACTGTCATGATTCAACGATCCGCGTCCTGGTGTGCGGTATCGTCCATCGGGAGTTCTCATTGAAGGACGCCCTCCGGATGAGCGCCGATGAAGAGGTCGCACGGATGAAGAGGTATCTCCCCACCCTTGATACGATGATAACCCTCGCGCCCCTTCTCGGGATCCTGGGGACCGTGACAGGCATCATATATTCCTTCAATATGATGGGGAGTGCTGGTGTGGAAAATCCCGCGATGATTACGGCGGGAATCGGGCAGGCCCTTCTGACCACCGCCTTCGGCCTTGTCATAGCGATCTTCAGCCTCATACCATACAACTATTTTCTGTCCAGGATCGAAAAGACTACGCAGGAGATGGAGAAGTACGGGACCACTCTGGAGATACTCTTTGAGAAGGCCCAGAGACAGGCGGGGAATACAAAACCTGGTGAGTCTTGAGCCGAACCGGAAGACGAATGCCGGAGCGGCTTGATCGGTGGAACTGATGAAGATTTCAAGAAAACAGATGAACAAGGCCCGGATCGAGATGATACCGCTGATCGATGTGGTCTTTCTCCTCCTCGTGGCATTCATATTCTTCGCGATGTCGATGACCATAAACAGGGGAATCCCCGTCAATCTGCCGGTCTCGTCCGCCGCGCAGGTAGAGGATAAAGATGTTTCCGAGATCACCATAAAAAAAGGTGGAACGGTGTTTTTCGACAGGGAGGAAATTGATGCCCCGGCCCTCCATTCGCGCCTTGCCCTTCTCCACCGGGTATCTCCGGGAACACGGATTATCGTCTCAGGCGACCGGGAGGCCTCGTATGAATCGATCATGTCGGTCATAGACGCGGTGAAAAAAGCCGGCATCTCCGGGCTGTCACTGAAGACGGAGCCGGGCAACCAGGGGGCGGGGGCCATATCGGAAAACGTTGTGCGGGACCGTCAATAATGCAGGAAAGAGATCTTGTCATTGCGGCCGCCTTTGCTGCCCTTCTCCACTGCGGCGTCGCGTTGGTGAGCGCTCCGGCGCTTCAACCCCACCCCCTTTCCGAGAATAAGGCCCTTGCAATATCCATTATCTCTGAATATCAGAGAAACCCAATGGTCTCCGAGGCTGCTGTGCATGAAACAAAAAAGGAGGAGGGCAAGAAGAGATACGACCGGAAAAAGGTGGCGTTACAGAAGAAAGTAGAAAAAAGGGCAGATATCCCGGCGGAAGGAAGAGGGAAGGTTGATGCCCCCCCCAAGGGTGCACCTGCAGAGATATCTGAATCCCCGCCACCCCTTCAGGCAGGGCCGGATACGGGGAAGCGGGCTGAAAAAATAGTGACAGAACCCGCCATACCCTGTTATAAAAACAGTCCACCTCCGAAATATCCGGAAATTGCGCGCAGGAGGGGGTATCAGGGAGAGGTTCTCCTCTCCGTGATGATATCGGTTGATGGCACGGTGGTTGCATTAAAGGTGAAGGAGTCTTCGGGGCACCCGATTCTGGACCGGGCCGCCATGAAGGCGGTCGCGGCATGGGAGTTCGAACCCGCACGGCGGATGGGGGCTCGCGTTCCCCTATCGGTTGATATTCCTGTGCGATTTGTGTTAAGACGCCCATAGTTTTTCTGAAAAGAGAGAGTTCTTGTCTATGAAAGGGACCGTCTTAAAAGTTGTTGTGCTGCTTTTATTTGTGCTCCTGTTTTCAACGGTAGAGGCGTACTGCGCATCGTCAAAGGCCTATTACCTCCAGGGGAACACATATTTCGCCAAAAAAAAATATGACAGGGCGATAGAGAAATATGAAAAAGCTATCGAGATTAACCCCGAAGTTGCCGACTACCATTACAAACTGGCGGAGACATACAGGCTGAAAGAATCGGAAGATGAGGCCATTGCCTGTTACAGAGAAGCGATCAAGATCGACCCGCAGCACTATGCGGCATATGAAGGTCTTGGCGAGATCTTCTCCAAGAGGAGCGGCGGCGAAGAGGCTGCGGGGTATTACACCAAAGCCATAGAGGCGTGTCCCACCGATGGCAAGGATCATTTTTTCCTCGGCAGGATATGCGACATACAGGGAAATACGGACGGGACCATCAGGGAATATGAAAGGGCCATACGGATACACCCGGGTTATTTCGATGCGCTTTCCTCCCTTGCCATGTGTTATGCCAAGAAGGGGGATTTCAAAAAGGCCGTTCCTTACTACGTGAATGCGCGGAAGGTACGGCCTTATGATGAACGTGTTGTCGTAGGCCTGGGAATAGCATATACCAATCTCAAGGAATTTAAGAAGGCCAGGGATATCCTGCTGATTGCGCTCAATATAAATCTCTTTAATCGTGACACACGGTTTTACCTCGGCAAGGCCTATTATGGTACGGGCAATCTTGATCAGGCTATACGGCAGACGGAGAAGGCCCTGGAAATAGAGCCCGGGAACCCGGAAACACATTTCACATTGGGGCTGTACTATGATAAAAAGGGCTGGTCTGATATGTCCGTAGCGGAATACCGCGAGACCCAAATATTGGACCCGGATTACATCATGAAACGGGTCAAGGGGATTGGGGAAAAGGCGAAGAAACAGCAGACAGAATAGGGGGAATTGTCTGAGATGAACCATAGCGAAATGAGGGCACGCCTGGCACGGATGATAGTGGAACGCACCTTCCGCTACAGCGATGATCCGCCGTTTACGTTGGCCTCCGGGAAGCAGAGCAACTTTTATTTTAATTGCAAGCCCACAACCCTCGATCCGGAGGGGATGAACCTGATAGGGAACATTATCTTTGACATGCTTGAAGATTCAGGCATTTCGGCAGTTGGAGGACTGACCCTGGGGGCGGATCCGATGGCCAACGCCGTATCCGTGATATCATACCAGAGAAACCGCCCCATCAAGGCCTTTATCGTCAGAAAGGATATCAAGGGACATGGGACGCGCAGCGCAATAGAGGGAAATGTCAGAGAAGGGGAGAGGGTGGCGATCCTGGATGATGTGATTACCACAGGGAAATCAACCCTCATCGCCATTGAGAGGGCCCGGGAGGCAGGGCTGATCGTGGATCGTGTCATAACGCTGATTGACCGTGAAGAGGAACAGGGGAGGGAGAACATAGAGAAACAGGTACAAAGGGTCGAGTCTGTCTTTACCCGGACCGACATAATGGGCCTTCATGAACAGGAAAAGGAGAAGAAAACATGAGGCACATCAGATCTTTTTTGGTATTTTTATGTATAATGGGTATTATTGCGGTTCTTTCGGAGACCGGTATGGCCGGTGGAAACGGCGGTTTGACCGTTGCTGGGTTTGACTCGGGAGAAATGAAAGAGGGTGCCCCTTCAGGCTGGGAACTGGTGGAGAAGGATGGAACCCCGAACCTTACCCTTGAGAAGAAGGATGCCAGATATGTACTGCACATGAAGAGCGACAGCCGGTCATCTTTCGGAATAAAAAAGGAGATGGACCTCAAGGCAGGGGAATATCCCTTTCTGAGCTGGGAATGGAAGGTCGGCCGTCTCCCTGATGGAGCGGATGTCAGAAAGGCCGATGCCGATGATCAGGCTATTCAGATATACGTTGCCTTCAAACCCACCGGCTGGCCCGCGAAACTGAACACCCCTGTCATAGGATACATCTGGGGGGTGGAATGCCCCAAAGATACTTTCCTCACAAGCTCACAACCCTTTGCGGACAAGGTACGGTATGTTGTCCTCAGGGACAAGAGGGACGCGTTGAATACGTGGTTTGGTGAAAAAAGAAACCTTGAAGAAGATTACCGGAAGCTGTTTCCCGATATCGATGACGGAAAGCCTCGCGATATAAAGGGAATTTCATTCTACATCAATTCTCAGAACACAAAAAGCGAGGCGGAAAGCTACATTTATAATGTTCATTTCAGCAGAGATTAGATACCACCATCAACACCGGTAGTCTCATTGGTAGTAGTATTAAAGCATTAAGGGCGATTATATATGGCATCCTCCAAAGGCAGCGGCTATTCTCCTATGAAAAGACAAAACATGCTGTGGTGCAGACCAAAATCTGTGGTTTTCTTTCTCACCATCATCTTTTTTCTTTCCATCATTGTAATGAGTCCCGTCCCGGGATTCGGATCAGGTACGACCGATGAAACGATGTCGTTCATCCCGGATTCCCTGGTTTCTCTGGAAGCCGGGCATGCCATAGTTATCGATAAGACGACGCAGCGACTCTTTGTATATCGATTCGATGGGACCTCTTTTCAGCGTACATACGAAACAGCCTGTTCCACCGGTAAAAACAAGGGAACAAAAATACGATCGGGCGACGCCAGGACACCGGAGGGGGTTTACTTCCCCATCAAGTTTTTCTCCGATGGGGAGCTCGGCGCTATTTATGGCTCCATGGCTTTTGATCTCAGCTACCCCAACATTCTCGACAAGAAAGAGGGAAACAACGGCAACAACATATGGCTGCACGGTACCGACAAGCCCCTGATGCCATACCAGTCAAACGGCTGTATTGCCCTCGAAAACAATGATATCGATGCTGTTTCCCGATTCATCACCCTTAATGAGACGCCTATTATCATTCAGGACTATATCAAGTGGATTCCACCGCCGGTACAGATAGCCCAGAGGGAAGATATCACGCTCTTTATCGATGCCTGGACGAGCGCCGTATGCGACGGCAGCGTTCAGAAACTTGCCGGGCTCTATGGGAAGGATTCTCAGTATGATAAGGAGGAAAGAGACCGGCTTGCCGGGCAGATACAAACATTAAAAAAATACGGCGGGGACGTGACCCTCGTGCCAAAGGACCTCTCACTGCTGAAACACGACAAATACACCGTGGCGATGTTTCGGCAGGGATTCACCGTAAACGGTCGTCCCTACGATGCTGGATTACGGAAACTGTTTCTCAAAAAATGGCTGAACGACTGGTACATCGAGGGAGAGGTAACCGTAGATCCCGGAAAGGAACGCCAGTTCATAGCGGAACTCGAGAAGACCAATAACGAATACGTCAATCGTGACGACATACGGAAGGCTGTCAATACGTGGATCGTCAGCTGGCAGACAGGGGACATGAAGGGCTACGCGTCCTTTTATGCCGGGGATTTCAGATCCAGGGGGATGGATCTTGATAAGTGGCTTGCGTATAAGTCAAATATTTTCCGGCTCAACAAAAACATCCATATCGATATCAAGAATCTCAAAGTCACCTATCAGTCCCGCCATAAGGTGATTGTAACTTTTGAGCAGGACTATCGTTCATCGCGGGTAACCGCAGTGGGAATTAAGACGTTATATTTGAAAAATGTTGATAATTCATGGAAAATATGCAAAGAAATATGGAGATCGAAGAGGTGAACTTAGGGCTTACGCGATGAGAAACGATAAGAAAGCAAAAAAAAGCTGGTTTGTCATTATAATCGGAGACAAAGAACGCCATGGACCTTTCGAAATTACTCAGAGAGCCCTCATCCTGTCAATCATATGCCTGATAACTGTTTTTGCGATAATGACTGCCGGCAGTTCCTGGCTATACAGCCGATCCTACATCGCCACCAACAACAGATTGGTCGAGGAGCTTGCAACTGCCAGGCAGTCCATCGAGCTCATCAGCCGGGAAAAAGAGAGTTTTTCAGAGGAGATTAAGAAGTTAAAGGCGGAGATTGAGGTGCCCCGTGAAAAACGGAAGAATCTTGCGTCTGACGAGGGGAAAAAGGAGTTGACCGTCGTCGCCGCTACGAAAAGGGATGCCGCAGTTGAAACCAAACCGTTTGTTTCCCTTGAAGAGGTACAGATAATATATGATGCGGGCAACAAAACACTCAAGGTCAGGTTTATAATAAAAAGTCAGAGGACCGATGAAGACTACATCTCGGGGTATCTGTTTATCATTCTCAATCCTGCGCCCGGTTCTTCCACCCTTCACAAGAGCTCCCCGGTGGCGGAGCTTGCCGGCGGGCTCCCTAAATCGTATAAAAAGGGAGAATTTTTTTCTATCGCCCGTTTCAAACATATTGAAGGTATCTTCCCTTCGATATCCGACAGGAACAAGTACACATCGGCTTCTGTTCTGGTCTATGCCGGTGACGGAACGCTCAGACTGAAAAAAGAGTTGCCCTTATAAATCTACCCGATAACCTGACGAAAGCATTGGGATGTACCACTCATGACACCCGCGAGTTTCCTTCTAAGATTCAAATCAGCAGTTATCATTCTCTGTGCTCTTTCCCTCGCAGCGCTGACATGTGTTCCGGCTGTGTGTCACGGGAAGATCATCATGGAGACCTTTTTCCAGAATACGGACTACGAGTTGAACGTTTACAGAATAAACGGAAAACTCCCCGGCAAGACGCTGCTGATAATAGGCGGCATTCAGGGAGACGAACCCGGCGGTTTTCTATCGGCGGATCTTTATGCGGACATGGAACTCGTGCGGGGAAATCTTATCGTTGTTCCACGGGCGAACTTCTATTCCATAATTCTCAACAGACGTCAGATCAACGAGGATATGAACCGCAAATTTTCCGGGGCTTCACGGGAGAACTACGAGGCGCAGGTGGTTTCCATACTGAAGCGATTGATAACGGAAAGCAATTGTGTCTTGAATCTTCATGACGGGTCGGGGTTTTACCGGGACACCTGGCAGAGCGAGATGGAAAATCCGGCCAGGTACGGCCAGTCGATAATAGTGGACTGCGAAGACTACCGCGATCTGAATACGGGGAACGTAATCGCCCTCGGCGAGATGGCGAAGAGCGCCATCTCAAAGATCAACGAGCAGATCGACAATCCCGATCACTTTTTCCACTTCAATAATCACCGGACCCGGGCCCCCGATTCTCCGCACCCGGAACAGCGAAAATCGGCAACGTACTATGCCCTGTATGAATGCGGCGTGCCGGCCTTCGGGATTGAAACGAGCAAATCCCTTCCCCTGGAAACACGGATATACCACCACAATCTCGGGGTAAATGCTTTCATGGAGATGCTCGACATCACACCGGAGATACCGGGCATCGGCCTGTCCCCGCCGCAGATCAAGTATGCCGTGGTGAAGATTAATGAAGGGTCCCCGGTCGTCGTGGCCAACGGAGAGACTCTGCATATCTCCCCCAATGACACGATAAAGATCATTCATATAGAGGGGAACTACACCCGCGGACTCAGCGCCGACATAGAGGGATACGGTTCGGTGAACGATGCAAACAAGCCGTTTATCCTGAAGGGCCCCACGCGCGTTTTAATCAAGAAGGACCACATCCTCTGCGGCACATTCGACATCGCCTTCGCCAAAAGCCCCCCTTCCGGTTATTCAGTAGCTGCCAGCCCCACCGTTGTTTTCTTTAAAGTCAGAATCAACGGGAAAGAGGGGTACTATCCCAACGGATCCCACGTGGATATAGTAAAGGGGGACCTCCTTGAACTGGTGGACGCCACCACCACCCCCGACTCACCAACGGGGGTTACCTGCAACTTCAAGGGTTTTGTGGGGAACAAGGACTCAAATACCGGAGAGGACAGGGGGTATATCATAGACACGGCGACGGAACTCTGGGACAGATACTCTCTTTACAAAAAGGGACGGGTCTATCAGGTAATCGTTTCCAAAAACGAAAAGGATATAATCGGACGCCTCTTCTTCGATATAAAATCCCCCCTCTTTGAGTATATGCTGTTGTATCTCAACGGGACCGACAAGAGATGGGTCTCCAACAACGAGCCGATACAACTGAAGCTGAGCGACTCAATGAAGATTATCGATATCAAGAGCAACGTGGCTCCCGGTGGACTGGCGATGATTATCAAGGGCAAGGGTGGCTCCATCCCGATACATGTGGGCGAACCTGTCACCGGCGCGAAGATCGCGGCCCTTCTTGACGGAGAATCTGCCGGATGCGGCATCCACATCGGCCGTGGTAAAATCTTTCTTGCCTTACTACCGGTTAACATTGTAGATTACGAACCGGTTTTGACTGGGGAGAGACACAACACAGGCGACTAAGGAGAACAACTGTGAAAGAAAAAGACGTCTCCATTATCAACAAGGGGTGCAGACTCAACGGAACCCTGGATTTTAAGGGATATCTCATTGTAGCAGGCACGGTAGAAGGTGTCCTGAATGCCGAGTCTGTCATTACGGAAGAGGGAAGCACTATCAAGGCAGACGTCACATCGGAAAATCTCACCATAGCCGGCACATTTGAAGGGAACATCATTGTTACCGGGCTATTGACCCTTCTCGGCACTTCGAACGTCCGGGCGTCCATCCAGTGCGGCAATCTGGTGGTAGAAGAAGGAGGCATTTTGAACGGAAGGATCACCCCCCCCTTAAGCCTAAGCCTCGCCTTCAACGAAGATAACCTCTAAAAATCTCAAATGCGGCGCGATCTCTGTTGTCATGTGGCTCCGCCTGCTATGACGACAGTTGCCGGTGTGCATCTTTTCAATGGCCCTGCCTCAGCCGGATCTCTCCCGCGGCGAGATGCGCCTTCCGTGTCGGTTCGGGCAATCGGTATCCCCTGCAGCTCGACAGGGTTATACCTATAGCCTTCTTTAACCCTATCTTGTGCCCCTGTGACACGAAGACCGGCTT
>CAZNBR010000074.1:5751-10405 GCA_964571315.1 uncultured Syntrophaceae bacterium | reverse complement strand
TCGTGGCGAATATCGGCGGTTCTCTCACGCCGCTGGGCGACCCCCCTCTTTTCCTCGGATTTCTCCATAATGTCCCATTCTTCTGGGTGACAACGAACATACTCCCGCACATGCTGACCGCTTCGGGGATACTGCTGGTGCTGTTTTTCATCGTTGACACCTTTTACTATCGGAAGGAGAAGGGGCACGCAGAGAGCGGACCCGAAGAAGAGAAGATTCCCTTCAAGATAGAGGGGGTTATCAACTTTGTGTTCCTCCTGGGAGTTATCGGCCTTGTGCTGATGAGCGGCTACTGGAAACCGGGGCACTTCAACGTGTTAGGAGTACACCTGGAGTATCAGGGTGTCCTGAGGGATCTCGGTATCATAACGATGGGCGCCCTTTCCCTGGTATTTACCTCCAGGGCCTTGAGAGAGGCCAATGACTTCAGCTGGTTCCCAATTATGGAAGTAGCCAAGCTATTCGCCGGCATCTTTATGACGATCATCCCGGTGCTGGCGATACTGAAGGCGGGAAATGAGGGGGCCCTGTCAGGTCTCGTATCCGTTGTGCAGGAATCGTATCACTACTTCTGGGTTACCGGCGCGCTGTCGTCGTTCCTTGACAACGCACCCACATATCTCACCTTCTTTAACCTGGCCCTCGGAAAACTGGGTATTGCGGAATCAGCCGTGCCTGCCGCGCTTGCGGTTAAGGCGGCCACGGCCAATCCGGAGTTTATCATGTACCTGAAGGCCATCTCCGCGGGCGCGGTCTTCATGGGGGCGAATACGTATATAGGCAATGCCCCGAACTTTATGGTCAAGTCGATAGCGGAAGAGGCAGGTGTCAACATGCCCAGCTTCTTCGGATACATGATAAAGTACTCGATTCCCGTCCTTATTCCCGTATTCATCCTCGTCACCTTGATATTCTTTTAGCGGGAGGGAAGAGGGGATGGAGAGAAAGGCGTATCCGGCATGAACAAGGAATACTGTGAAGTGGTGGTAGAGGGGTCACTCGACCTCATCAGGGGGTTTGTGGTTGGATTTCTTGAGGGGAAAGGGATCCAGGGTGAGGCGATCTTCGGCGAGGATCATCATGTGGAAAATGAAGGAAGGTTCGGCCAGATGATGCGTCTTATCGGCGTCAGGGGGAACCGCTTTCATCTTATCATCGGCGCCGGATTTCTCAAACTCCTCGAGGGTGCCCTGGAGAGACGAAAGGGGGATCTCGCGCTGAAGATAATCTCCGAGAAGAAGATCAGCCAGGCGTCCTTCGGGTTCCGTTACCGGGCATATACCCGGGAACTGGGGGATGAACTGGTGGCCCTG
The DNA here is from genome assembly GCA_964571315.1 of uncultured Syntrophaceae bacterium. Lineage (GTDB taxonomy): Bacteria > Desulfobacterota > Syntrophia > Syntrophales > UBA2210 > UBA6078. Next base: position 9,092 of record CAZNBR010000074.1, on the reverse strand, counting down.
TTTGGTGATCCGCCGGAGGGGCTCCAGGTAAAGGATTACAAACCCAGGGAGACCGTGTCGCCCGAAGGAAAGGGCGTGGAGGCCTACGCGCCCCTGCACGAGTATGAGGTAAAGGCCACGGGAACAATATATGGCCCGGTCAGGGATGTGATTGATTTCTACGGCGGTGCTGAACACCACGATATGGTGGAGCTTGACAGTATAAAACTGGAGTATGCCGAGTCCTGAGCCGCCCCTTTTTATCTGTTCACGCCCGAGGCGAATACCCAGGGCCTGCAGTATGAAGGTATATATGTTTTTGTAAACCCGACATCTGAAAAGAACTTCGTCAGGAGTGTCCTGGCCGTCTTCATGGTCTCCTCACCTTAGTCCGAGCAGCGCTGGGCCGGAATCATGCCGGAGGGGTTCAGTCCGTCCTTGATCTTTGTGAAGAGATTGTCCGGGACTGCCTCCCGATCCATGTCGATAAAAGCCTCCGGGTGCATCGTCAGATCATGGATAATGGCGTCAAACCCGCTGCTGTTGTCCGGGAATCTCGAGACATCGTCATTGATGATCTCGACCCTTTCGTCATCAAATGCGTCGTGACAGACACCCCTCAGATATTTTCCGCACCCCGCTGTCACCTCTTTGGTTATACCAACCAGGGTGACCTTTCGGGGGTTATGTATCTGAAGCTCATAGAGGACCTCCCGTCACCTCCGCCGAGGATAGCCACGTCGTGCAGTGGAACTCCGGCCTCGACGAGAGGAGATACCATGCTCTTATTGTAGAGGTGGGCGTCCTTTTCGGCTATCTGAAGATCATTGTCAAGGAACAGCATCCTTCCGAAATCTTCATTGCCTATGATCCTGATATTCTGGTATGTCGACGTCCCGCTGAAGACTCGCAGACATAAAGGAAGGGCGGAACCCAGTTATTCATTGACAAAGGATAGCACTCATTGTACTCCTGTACCCAACAAAATAAGCGGGGCATGGCATCATGCATGAACGGTTCATCAGGATTGCGGCAACGGGTCTGGGGAGCGGCCTTTCGCCTCTTGCCCCCGGTACGGCGGGGACACTGGTGGGCGTGCTGGTGTATATGGTCTTTTCCCGCTTCCCATGGCCGCTGTACCTGCTGTCGGTTGCCGCCTTTTCACTGTTTGCCGTATACGTCTCCCGGGAGGCGGAGAGGATATACAACGAAAAAGACCCGCCCCGGATCGTTATCGACGAAATCGCGGGATTCCAGGTCGCCATGTTTCTGGTTGCGCCGACTGTCTGGCACGTGTTCTGGGGATTTATACTCTTTCGAGCCTTCGACATTATCAAGCCCTTCCCCATACGTCTCTGCGAGCAAAGATTTCCGGGGGGGTATGGCGTGGTGGCCGACGACATAGTTGCCGGTGTGTACGCGAATATCATACTGCTCCTGATTGCCGGATTTGTGATGTAGATGAACGGGATGAATATCGGAATACTGGTTATAGGGAATGAACTGACGAGCGGCATGACGCAGGACACGAATTCCTCCTTTGCGGCGCGCGAGCTGCACTCCCAAGGGTGGCGTGTTTCGGCTGCCATGGCCGTCGGCGACGATACCAGCGCCATCAAGGGGGGGCTTGAGTATCTTCTGGGGATCTCCGATGCGCTTGTCGTTACGGGGGGGCTCGGCCCGACCGCGGATGATATAACGACCGCGTCCGTTGCCGGGGCGTTCGGCCTTGGTTTGTATACCGATGACACCGTTCTCAGACGGCTCAAGGAGCGATTCGCCGGGTTTGGTATACCGTGGACTGAGAATAACGCGAAACAGGCGCTCTTTCCGGAAGGTGCCGTTGTTATAGATAATCCTGCGGGGACCGCCTGCGGCTTCTTCCTGGAGAGGGGCGGCAGACCGGTCGTCGTCATACCGGGAGTCCCTGCCGAGGCACGGCGGATGTTTTTGGAGGGTGTGATTCCTCTCTTCAGGGAGAGGCTTGGGTCCCGTGAACAGGTTGCGAAACGGACAATCAAGATTTTCAGGCTCACCGAGTCGCGGATCGATCAGGAGCTTGCCCAGGAGGACCTCAAGATCCCCGGAGTGACCATCGGATTTTATCCCCGGTTTCCACAGATTAGCCTGGTGGTTACATCAAGGGGCGGGGATGTGGCCAGAGTGGAAGAAAACCTTAAGACTGCCGAAAAGAGAATCACCGGCAGGCTCGGCGACTATATATTCGGGTATGACGATGACACCATGGAGGGGGTGGTGGCCGCGCTCCTCACCGACAGGAGACTCACCCTCGCGGTGGCGGAGTCTTGTACCGGGGGTCTGATCACCGACCGCCTGACCGATGTGCCGGGCAGTTCCCTGTTCCTGGAGCGGGGTGTGGTTGTCTACAGCAATGCCTCAAAGGTGGATCTTCTCGGGGTGCCCGCTTCCGTCATAGAGAAGCACGGTGCTGTGAGCGAAGAGACCGCTGTCCTGATGGCAGAGGGTGTGAGGCGGCTTGGGGGTACGGATATGGGGCTCGCCACAACCGGCATTGCGGGTCCGGCGGGTGGAACGGAGGAAAAACCCGTGGGAACGGTCTTCGTTGCGCTGTCCTCCGGAGAGGGAACCGTCTGCCGCAGATACCAGTTCAGGTGGAACCGCAGGAGAATAAAGGAGATGTCATCACAGATAGCCCTGGACATGTTGAGGAGGGCCCTGATCGGAGGGAGGGGATGTATTGACATAACGGCGCCGGTGCATTACAAAGATATCTGCCGGTCTTCATGGTAAAATAGAGTTGTCATGGGAGACACAAAACCCATACGGTCGTTTCTGGCGATAGAACTTCCACGGGAGATACACGACCTGATAGAGGGCGTCAAAGAGAGATTGCGCCCCGCCCTGAAGGGAATACGGTGGACCAGAGCGGAAGGGATGCACCTCACGGTGAAGTTTTTTGGCGATCTCTTCCCGGGGAATGTGGATCGTATCTCGGAAATTGTCGGAAGAAACGCCGGAGACGTTGTCCCTATGGAGTTGACCCTGGGCCCGCCGGGAGGATTCCCCGATCTGAAGAGGCCGAGGGTCTTGTGGCTCGGTATAGGTGGAGAGACCGGCAGTCTGGCAGCCCTTCAGGCGGCGATTGAAAGGGATCTGGAGGAGTGCGGTTTCCCGGGAGAAAAAAGGTCATTCAAGGCGCATCTTACCTTGGGAAGGGCCCGGTCGCACGGCGGGATAATCTCCGGGACCGGAGATCTGCTTGAGATGGCGGGGGATCTGAGCGCGCACCGGTTTGATGCGCGGGAGCTCATACTCTTCAGAAGCGAGCTGAAGCCCGGCGGAGCGGTATACACGAAACTCGCCCGGTTCCCCTTTGGAGG
>CAZNBR010000074.1:0-5651 GCA_964571315.1 uncultured Syntrophaceae bacterium | reverse complement strand
ATTTTTTGACGGGCGGTACGTTATACCGATAAGGGGAGGTCGCTATGAGGTCTGATACGGACAGGGAAAAGGCTGTGGATCTGGCTATAACCCAGATCGAGAAGCAATTCGGAAAGGGTTCCATCATGAGGCTGGGCGGGGAGGAGTTCATATCCGATGTCCCTGCCATACCGACCGGTTCCATCAGTCTTGATGTCGCCCTCGGTGTCGGCGGTGTCCCCCGGGGAAGAGTCGTCGAGATATTCGGCCCCGAGTCGGGGGGGAAGACCACGCTTGCGCTCCACATCGTTGCGGAGGCCCAGAAGAGAGGCGGCCTTGCGGCTTTTGTGGACGCGGAACACGCGCTAGACGTGAGCTATGCCCGCAAGATCGGCGTGATTACGGATGACCTCCTCATATCCCAGCCGGACACGGGGGAGCAGGCACTGGAGATCGCCGAGGTGCTGGTGCGAAGCGGCGCCATTGATGTCCTCGTTATAGATTCCGTCGCGGCCCTGGTGCCCCGTTCGGAACTCGAGGGCGATATGGGGGACGCGCAGATGGGACTTCAGGCGAGGCTGATGTCTCAGGCGCTCAGAAAGCTGACCGGAACCATCGGCAAGACCATGACGACGGTCATCTTTATCAATCAGATGCGCATGAAGATAGGGGTATTCTTCGGCAACCCGGAGACAACGACCGGGGGGAACGCGCTCAAGTTCTATTCGAGCATGCGCCTGGACATCCGCAGGGTATCGGCCATAAAACAGGGGCAGGATGTCATAGGGAACAGGACCAGGGTCAAGGTGGTAAAGAACAAGCTTGCTCCCCCCTTCAGGGAAGTGGAATTCGATATCATCTTCGGAGAGGGGATATCGAAGGCGGGTGATCTCCTCGACCTGGCATCCGACAACGGGATCGTTGAAAAATCGGGTGCCTGGTATTCATACGGGGGGGAACGGATAGGACAGGGAAGGGAGAACACCAAGGCCTTCCTGAAGGATAATCCCGATATCATGTCCCGGATACTGGAGGAGGTCTCAGACAAGTTCGGCCTGAAGAAGGACAGGGCCGAGGAGGCGGAATAGTGGATGAAGATCCTTTGTATGAGAAGGCACGCCAAAAGGCGCTGCGATATCTTGCATACAGGGGAAGAAGTGTGGAGGAGGTCCGATCGAGGCTCGCGGAAAAGGGTTTCGGCGAGGCCGTAATCAAAAAGGTTATTGACAGGTTTAGCGATCTTGGATATCTGGACGACAGAAATTTTGCGGGGCAGTGGGCGAAGAGCCTTGCCGTTAGCAGGTTATGGGGTGACAGGAAGATAGAGGCAAGCCTTCGCGAGAAGGGGATTTCAATAGACCTGATACAGGAGGCTATCGCCGGGGCTCGGAAGGGAAAAGAGGAACGGCGCGCCATACAAGAGCTTGTTGAAAAGAGACTTCGCAGTGAGCCTGCATGCGAGGTCTTTTCGTATAAGTGGAAGAGACGATTGATGCAAACCCTCGTGGGAAGGGGATTCCCCGTGGGAGTGATACTGGACGTGCTCAGAGAGATGGGAGATGCACACAATGACGGGCAGTGAGATCAGAGAAAAATTTCTTGCGTATTTTAGAGAGCGGGGCCACGCGATTGTACCCAGCTCTTCGCTTATTCCGAAGGAAGACCCCACACTCCTCTTTACGAATGCGGGGATGGTGCCCTTCAAGAATCTGTTCCTGGGGCAGGAAGACCGGGGCTACCGGAGGGCGGCCTCTTCACAGAAGTGCGTCAGGGCCGGGGGAAAACACAACGATCTGGAAAACGTCGGATATACGGCCAGGCATCACACCTTCTTTGAGATGCTGGGAAATTTTTCATTCGGTGATTATTTCAAGGACGAAGCCATCGCCTGGGGATGGGAGTTCCTGACGGAGGTCATGGGCATCCCCACGGACAAACTGTGGGTGAGCATCTACAAGGACGATGACGAGGCGTTTGAGATATGGAACACAAAGATGAAGGTCCCCGCCGAGAGGATCTTCCGTCTGGGTGAAAAGGATAATTTCTGGACCATGGGTGATACCGGTCCCTGCGGTCCCTGTTCTGAGATCTACTTCGACCAGGGTGAGGATGCCGGCTGCGGAAAGCCGAACTGCGATGTCGAATGCGAATGCGGGCGATACGTCGAGGTGTGGAATCTCGTCTTCACGCAGTTCGACCGTGACGCGTCCGGGACCCTGACCCCGCTGCCCAAACCGAATATCGATACAGGAATGGGGCTTGAGCGGCTGGCGGCCGTGATGCAGGGGGTGACCAGCAACTACGACTGCGATCTCTTTCATGAGATCATCGACCATATCGAGAGCGTGTCGGGCAGGAGATACAAGGAAAATGAAGAGGACGATATCGCCATACGGGTCATTGCCGATCACTGCCGCGCCGTCACCTTTCTCATCGGCGACGGGATCCTACCGAGTAATGAGGGAAGAGGGTACGTCCTGAGGAGGATCCTGCGGCGTGCAGCCCGTTTCGGAAAGCTCCTGGGTCTGGACAAGCCCTTTCTCCATGACCTGGTGCCGGTCGTGATCGAAAAGATGAAGGACTGCTATCCGGAGCTGCTGGATAAGGAATCCTACGTACGGAAGGTTGTTGTCAACGAGGAACAGCGCTTTATGGAGACCCTCGATACGGGACTTAAGATCCTCAGCGATGAGATTGGTTCCCTCAAGGGGAAAGGGGGCACTGTCATTCCCGGCGATGTGGTCTTCCGGCTCTACGACACCTTCGGATTCCCGACCGATCTGACCGCCGAGGTCGCCCGATCTCAGGAGCTGACGCTGGATATGGAGGGGTTTGATGCCGCCATGGAAGCCCAGCGCAGCAAGGCGCGGGAGGCCTGGAAGGGGAGCGGTGAGGAGGAGGTCGCCGGGGTGTACCGGAAACTTTCCATGAATGGAATAAAAACGGAATTTGTTGGATATGAAGGGAATACCGAGGCCACGGCGCGGATAGCTGCCATCCTGAAGGACGACAAACAGGTCGATACCCTCGCTGAGGGGGAGCGGGGCGAGCTGTTTGTCGAAAAGACCCCCTTCTATGGCGAAATCGGGGGCCAGGTCGGAGATGTCGGGATCATTGAAAGCAGTTCGGCACTCTTTGATGTGTGGGATACCCAGAAACCCCTGGACGATCTCTTTTCCCACATCGGAAAGGTCAAAAAGGGTACATTCAGTATCGGGGACACCGTTGACCTGAAGACGGACGAAGGGATACGCCGGGCCATCGAGGCAAACCACTCAGGGACCCATGTCCTCCAGGCGGCGCTGAAGCGGGTGCTGGGGGATCATGTCAAGCAGTCCGGTTCCCTTGTCAATGCGGAGCGGCTCCGTTTCGACTTCACCCATTTCGCGAAGATCGAAGACGTCGAGATCGAAGAGGTTGAACGTATTGCCAATGCCTACATCAGAAACAATATACCGGTCGATACCCGGGTCCTCGGACGGGAAGAGGCCATGAAGACCGGCGCGACGGCCGTCTTTGACGAGAAATACGGTGAGACCGTTCGTGTTGTCCGGATGGGGGACTACAGCATGGAACTGTGCGGTGGGACCCATGTTCTCAGGACCGGAGATATCGGGTTCCTGAAGGTGGTCGGTGAATCCTCCATAGCCGCTGGCGTGAGGAGGATCGAGGCGGTGACCGGGGGAGAGGCCGTCAAATACGCCGAGGCGGTGGAGAAGGAGTTGAAAACCTCGGCTCGGCTCGTCAAGGCGGTTCCCCTGGAGCTGAATAAACGGGTGGAAAAACTGCTGAAAACCCAGAAAGATCTTGAGAGGGAGATCGATGCCCTCAAGGGGAAACTGGCGGCGAAGGATTCTTCCGACCTCCTTGGAAGTGTCAAGGAAATAAAAGGCATCAGGATGCTTGCGACCCTGGTTGATGCGCCGGACGTGAGGACCCTCCGTGACTTTGGAGACAAGATAAGGGACAAGATCTCCTCCGGGATCGTCGTGCTGGGAAGCCGGGTGGGGGACAAGGCCATGCTCCTGTGCGTGGTGACGAAGGACCTGACGGACCGCTATAACGCGGGGAAAATAGTCGGGGAGATAGCGCCGATTGTCGGGGGGAGCGGCGGAGGCCGCGCGGATATGGCCCAGGCCGGAGGATCCAAACCCGAAAAGCTGAAGGAGGCGCTGGACAAAGTAGAGGAGATCCTGCTCAGGGATTAATCCCTTAGTTGTAAAGTTCTTGCAAAAATGGCAAGAAAATTAAAAATAATCACGAAACCACGAAAAGAAAGAAAGCACGAAATCAGTTCTTATCTTTCGTGTTTTCGTGATAAAAGCCTATTTGATTCCGGCTTGTCCGGGTTAGACACATCGGAGGAGACGAAGGAGGTTATAAACCGGGGGCTGGCGTTTCTTGAAAAAAAGAAGCCGGGCTGATGTGGTCAATCATGATTGCGATATAATGACAGCAAACAGGAGGTATGCAGCATGGCCGAATTTACAGTTGATTATGGAAGCTTTAAAGGTGTGGACGGGCTCAGTATCTTCTACAGGAAATACCTGGCCGAGGCCGAGAAGGCGCGGCTGGTAATCGCACACGGGTTGGGTGAGCATTCCGGGCGGTATGACAACGTCGTCAGCCGGCTCCTCCCCCGGGGGATCAGCATATGGGCACCGGACCACAGGGGGCACGGACAGAGCGACGGCCCCCGGGGTCATGTATCCTCCTTTTACCAGTACGTCGATGATCTTCACAGCCTGGTCGCACTCTCCCGGGACACACTGCCCGAAGGTCAAAAGATCTTTCTCCTGGGGCACAGTCTGGGGGGGCTTATCGCACTCCGGTTTGCCGCCCGCTTCCCGGAAGTGATCGACGGCGTGATCATTTCGTCACCCTCGCTCGGGCTGCCGGAGGATCTCCCAGCTGTCAAGGCCTTTATCGGCAGGATTATGTCCTCTCTCTGGCCGACTCTCAGTCTTTCCAATGGCATTGATGCATCGAAGCTCAGCCACGATGAAGAGGTGGTCCGCGCGTATCTGGATGATCCCCTGGTTCATGACAGGGTTACAGCCCGCTGGTTTACCGAATTTGCGTTGGCCATGGAAGCAGCGAATCGGTCGGCCCCTGAGATCAAGGCCCCTCTCCTGATGCAGCTCGCGGGGGACGACCATCTGACCAGTGTGGGCGCTTCGAAACGATTCTTTGAGGATCTACCCCTCGCCGATAAGACACTTTACACCTACGAGGATCTCTACCACGAGACATACAACGAGAGCGCGCAGCAAAGGGAGCATGTCCTGGATGATCTGGATACATGGCTCATGAAGCACATCTGACGGGAGAGGAGGTGTATGAAAATGGCGCACTATGTTGGAGCCGTAGATCAGGGAACAACCAGCAGCCGCTTTATCATCTTTGATCACAGCGGGAAGATCGTCAGCTTCGACCAGAAGGAACACGAGCAGATTTTCCCCAGACCCGGATGGGTGGAGCATGATCCTCTCGAAATATGGAGGAACACGCAAGAGGTCATCCGCGCTGCTTTAGCCAAGGCCGGGATCTCCGGGAAGGACCTGGCGGCGATCGGCATCACCAACCAGCGTGAGACCACGGTGGTCTGGGACAGGGAAACGGGTAAACCGTATACCAACGCCATCGTCTGGCAGTGCACCCGCACCAAGGAC
>CAZNBR010000073.1:0-10413 GCA_964571315.1 uncultured Syntrophaceae bacterium | reverse complement strand
AGATTTCTCAGTCGTGAAGACTCCTTCGAAATGACAGGGTATCGTTGACATGACACTGCTATTTCCTGATTTTCTTTTCATAGAACTTCATGAAATAATCCACACCGGACCACACAGTCAGGACAAGGGCGAAGTAAAGGACAACGATACCCACCGCATGCGCATCAAGGCTGAAGACCGTATCATAGTGTATCAACAGCGCCGATACGGCGATAATCTGACACAGGGTCTTCTGCTTCCCCAGCCTGCTCGCGTTAATGACAAGGCCATCCGCCGAGGCGATGCTCCTCAGACCATCCACCAACAGGTCCCGCATGACAATAACGGCAACGATCCATGCCGGAATCCTGCCGATAGGGATCATCATGATCATGGCGGTAGTCACGACAAGCTTATCAGCGACAGGGTCCAGAAACTTTCCCATCGTGGTCACGATATTGTACTTTCTCGCCACGTACCCGTCTATCAGGTCCGTAATCGAGGCTATAATAAACAGTACGGCAATGACCATACTCAGTATTCTACCGGGAGAAAGGATCAGCAGAAACAGCACCGGGATCACCGCGAGTCTGAGGAGTGTTATACTATTTGGAAGATTGAATACTTCGCTTTTGCCCTTCGATGCGGTCAGCTTTTCAAAGGAATTTTTCAGAAAGTGTAACATGTTATCCCTTCGGAACCTTACGCCAGTCGGCCATAAATTTCTCGAGGCCTATATCGGTAAGCGGGTGTCCGGCCATTTGCTTGATTACCTTAAATGGAATGGTAGCGATATCGGCCCCGAGAAGCGCCGCCTGAAGAACATGCAGGGGATGTCTGACGCTGGCAACGATAACCTCACAGTCGAACGCATAGTTGTCGAATATGGTCAGTATCTGTTCCACCAGGTCCATTCCCGTGTGGGAAATATCGTCAAGCCTCCCTATGAAGGGGCTGACATACTGCGCACCCGCCTTGGCGGCCAGAAGTGCCTGCAGCGGCGAGAAAATCAGTGTCTGGTTTACGCTGATTCCCAGGTCCGACAGCACCCGGGTGGCCTTTAATCCCTCTGTTGTCATGGGAACCTTTACCACCACATTTTCGGCCAGCCCCGCCAGCTTTTTCCCTTCGGAAATCATTCCCTCGGCATCTTCACTCACCACTTCAAGACTCACCGGCCCTGTAACTATCGCCAGTATTTCTCTGGTTACCGTTTCAAAGTCCTTTTTCTCCTTTGCCACAAGAGAGGGGTTCGTCGTAACACCGTCAACCATACCAAGGCTCAGGCCCTCTTTGATTTCATCAATATTGCCGGTATCTATAAAAAACTTCATACGCCCTGTTCTCCTCAACTGTTTTCTCTCTTGTATTTTTCAAGACACTCTCTGCTGCAGAAGTACATCGTCTTGCCGTTCAGTGTGGTTCTGAAGGCGCTGTTTATCGGAACATACGTGCCACAGCACGGATCTTTTACGAGGTCTTCCCCTTCTATGCGGGGTGTTCCCCCGGAAGCACTCCCCGACACCCTCTCTGACGGGGTAAACAGAGCCTTCAGGAAGCGGTATATCACATATACGATAATGCCTGCAATTACTAACCGAATCATCTTCAACCACAAGGGCGGTCCCATTCACCGCTCAGCCATTCAACTGTATTGGTATCCTGAAGCCTGTCCAACAGGCCCCCGACGGAAACTCCGAATACCGGATGTATAGCATGAGGGGCTATCTCATCCAGAGGAACGAGCACAAACCGCCGTTTGTGGAGTCGGGGGTGCGGTATGACAAGGTCTTCCTCATCTATAACGCCCTGCCCGTAGAGGAGGATATCGATATCGATGATCCGCGGTCCCCATTTCCTGTTCCTGGTTCTCCCCATTTTGTCTTCCACGCCCAAGATGGCATCCATGAGGGGACGCGGTCCGAGTGCGGTCCGTATCTCAATGACCCCATTGACAAACCAGTCCTGTTCTTCAAACCCCACAGGCTGCGTTCGGTACAGCGATGAGCGTCTCAGGACCGCGACGCCGCCTATATCGGATATATGCCTCTCGGCAACGGCGCAATTCGTGGCAGGATTCCCCATATTGGAACCTATGCCCAGAAAGCAGATAACACCATCGTCCACGTGGGACACCTTCAGTCTTCAGTCCTTCAGGCCCAGGACATCCTGCATATCATACAGACCATTTTCCCTGTCGACAACCCACAGCGCCGCCCTGATCGCCCCTTGGGCAAAATTATCACGGCTGTGGGCTCGGTGAACAAACTCCAGCCGTTCCCCCATGCCGCCGAAGACCACCGTATGCTCGCCGACAATGTCACCGGCCCTCACGGCGTGGACGCCTATCTCTGCCTGCAGCCGCGCGCCTACCATTCCCCTGCGCCCATACACACCAACCTTCTCAATGTCCCTGTCAAGGGCCTGCGCTATGATCTGGGCCATCTTCACAGCCGTTCCGCTGGGTGCGTCCTTCTTCTGGTTGTGATGCGCCTCAACGATCTCCACGTCGTACCCGTCGCCCAGGATGCCGGCCACGTCCTTGAGGACCTTGAACATGACGTTCACGCCAACGCTCATGTTGGGGGCCAGAACGCACCTCGTCCTCCCGGAGATATCGGCCACCTGCTTCATTTCATCCGGTGTCAGGCCCGTGGAACCGATGACAATGGCCTTATTGTGTTCGGCCGCTGTCCTGAGATGTTCGACAGAGGCAGTGTGGCTACTGAAATCGATAACAACATCCCCCCGTTCGATACATTCGGCCAGGTCATCTCCCAGAACGACGCCCGTTTCGCCCAGTCCCAGATAGGCACCGACATCACTACCTGTGAGTTGATGACCCTTCTGCTCCACCGCTCCCACAAGCTCCATTCTGTCGTCGCCGTGGATAAGGGTGACTATGCGCCCTCCCATCCTTCCGGCGGCGCCGGCAACTATTACCTTTATCATTGTGTTCACCACTATCAGATCAGACCGTAATCGGTCATGATCTTCTTTAGTTTCTGATAATTTGGATCCGACATTTTACACAGGGGAAGCCTCAGCTCATATTCTATCTTCCCCATCATTGCCAGGGCGGCCTTTACCGGAATAGGGTTAGTCTCCAGAAAACACCCATCCATTATCGGGCTCATACGGTAGTGAAGCTCACGGGCCTTTTCCAGGTCACCCGCGTCAAAGGCATCGATCATGGCCGCCATATCTTCCGGAATAACATTGGATATAACGGAGATAACCCCCTTGCCCCCCACCGCAAGAATGGGCAGAACGGTAAAGTCATCACCGGACAGGACGGCAAAATCGTCACCACACAGTTCAATGACCTTGCTTACCTGCCTCAGGTCCCCCGTGGCCTCTTTTATGCCGACGATATTACTGATCTTTGATAGCCTCGCAACGGTCTCCGGCAGAAGATTACCCCCCGTCCTGCCGGGCACATTGTAAGGGATAATCGGCACTGGAACGGCTTCGGCCACTGCCTTGTAATGCTGATACAGCCCCTCCTGCGTCGGTTTGTTATAGTAAGGGGTAACCAGCAACGTCCCGTCTGCTCCGGCCTTGTGGGCATGTTCGGTAAGCCGTATGGCCTCCTTCGTGCTGTTGGACCCGGCCCCTGCAATAACGGGGACCCTCTTTTTGACGGCATCCACAGTGATCTCGACGACCCTGTCGTGCTCCTCATGAGACATCGTTGCGCTCTCTCCCGTCGTACCGCAGGGAACAATGCCATCGGTTCCCCCTTCTATCTGGAACTCGATCAGTTCTCTGAGCGCCTCTTCATCCACCTCTCCATCCTTGAAAGGTGTCACAATCGCGACTATCGCTCCTTTAAACATAAGCTCTCCTCCTGTTGAAATTTTCTCTTTTTTTCAACGGACATCCTCCCTTATCGCAGGAAATCCGGGATACTCTCACCTCTTGCCAGGTCCGCACGGGTTTCTCTGGATCGTATCACGCAGAATGCTTCATCCCTGACAAGCACCTCCGGAGCCCTCGGCCGTGAGTTGTAGTTTGAAGACATGGAAAAACCATACGCTCCGGCACTCATGACAGCCAAAAGCTCACCTCGTTCCAGCCTGGGGATGGCCCTGCCTCGGGCAAGATAGTCACCCGATTCACAGATAGGGCCGACCACATCGGACAGGGTATCCTTCCTCCCCTTGAGTTCAACAGGCTGGATCTTGTGATACGAATCGTACAGGCTGGGCCTCAGCAGATCATTCATTCCCGCATCAACAATGACAAATCTCTTGTCCGCATTAATTTTCGTATACAGTACCTCCGAAACCAGGATGCCTGCATTCCCCACAATCACCCTCCCCGGTTCAAATATGAAGGTGCAATCGATATCCCGCGCCCTGTTCATAATGGCTTTCGCGTAATCCGCCGGATGAGGCGGCGTCTCCTGATCATAGGTAATCCCCAGACCTCCCCCCAGATCCAGATACCTGATACCGATTCCCTCATTCCTGAGGGACGCGATCAGTTCTTTCAAACGATCGAGCGCATCGATAAAGGGAGCAATCTGCGTGATCTGCGACCCGATATGGCAATCCACCCCTATGACCTCTATATGGTCCAGTTGCTCGGCATGACGGTACTCTTCCAGGGATCTTTTGATATCGATCCCGAATTTATTCTCTTTCATCCCGGTCGATATATGGGGATGTGTCATGGGATCTACGTCGGGGTTCACACGCAGAGATATCCGTGCAACGGTACCCATTCTTCCGGCGCATGCATTGATCGCCTCAAGTTCCTGTGAGGATTCTACATTGAACATGAGGATATCGCTCTCCAGCGCATACCGTATCTCTTCCTCTCTCTTTCCGACCCCGGAATAGACTATCTTGCGGGGATCGGCCCCTGCCTCGAGGGCTCGGTAGAGCTCTCCCCCGGAGACAATGTCGATTCCACCTCCCTCATTGATGAATATCCTGAGGATGGCCCGATTGGAGTTGGCTTTCGCGGAAAAGCAGACGATATGCGGTATATCCTTAAATGCCGAATCAAAGACCTCAAAATGTCTCTTGAGCGTCTTGTGGCTGTAAAGATAGAATGGGGTCCCCACGGCCTCTGCCACCGTGAGAACGGGCACGTCCTCACACCAAAGCTGATTGTTTACATAGTGAAAATAATGCATGATGTACCCGTTCCAACCTCAGGGAATAGCTATCTCCGCGGTATTGGATTCCTCTCCACATGTACCGGAGGAGGTGCATATCACCACCCGGTAAGCATAGGAAAAGCCCCTTCTGATGTTTCTATCCACGTAGCTGAATCTCCCCTCTTCCCCTTTCGATCGTGCATCGCGAAGCGGAAGATATTCCACGACAGCATATATGCGGGGACAATTGGGGCAATCACCGCCGTCCGTTTTCAACGCGCTCCTGAAGATCCTGACATGTCCCACACGGTCCCACTGGCCGGGGATCCCCCATCCCAGGACAGCCCTCCCTCCATCGATAGACACCTCAAGGCCCGAGACCTTCTCAGGATAGCTGTCAAGAGGATACCGCGGATCCGCTTTTTTCCCGCAACCGGCGCACAGCAGGGCCAAGGAGAACACCGCTATTAGAAAGGATATCGATACCTTGTTCCCCTTTATCATACGCATACCCCTCTTCTCCACCAAGTTTAATCAGTTGCCGCAGGGTCTATCTCTTCTATTCTTTTGAGCACGGCCTCCCTGGCCGTACCGCCGAAACTGCTCCGCGCGCCGATCGAACCGGCCACGTCCATGTACGCATAGATATCCGTATCAGCATCCTTCCAGAACAGGCGGATTTCCTCTATAGCAAGGGCACACATGTCCTTTTGTTTTTCAATGCAGTACCCCACGAGACGCCCCACAACCCCGTGCGCCTCCCTGAAGGGGATCCCCTTCATCACCAGGTAGTCCGCCACGTCCGTCGCCGTGGAGAACCCCCCCGCGGCGGCCTCCAGCATCCTGTCTCGGTTGAATGTCAGATTTTCCGTCATATCCGCAAGGACGGCAAGGGAGGCCTTGACCGTGTCAACCGCATCGAACAGCGGTTCCTTGTCTTCCTGAAGATCCCGGTCATAGGTCATGGGAAGCCCCTTCATGACGGTCAGTATCGCCATCAGATCCCCGTAGACGCGCCCGGTTTTACCCCGTATCAATTCGGCCACATCGGGATTCTTCTTCTGGGGCATGATGCTGCTGCCGGTGGTAAAAGCGTCGGATATGGCAACAAATCCGAACTCTCCTCCGGACCAGAGAATCAGATCCTCGCAAAAGCGACTCATATGCATCATCAGCAGGGACGCATCAAAGATGAATTCCGCGACGAAGTCCCGGTCCGAGACCGCGTCCATGCTGTTTCGTGAAATCCTTGGAAAGTCAAGCATTTCGGCCACATATTCCCGGTTTATGGGGAATCCCGTACCAGCCAGGGCCGCCGATCCCAGGGGCATGACATTGATCCGCTCCCGGCACTCCCCGAGCCGCTGCGCATCCCTGTCCAGCATCTCCCAGTAGGCAAGGAGGTAGTGGGCCAGAAGGACCGGCTGAGCCTTCTGAAGATGCGTGTAACCGGGCAGTATGGTATCGATTTCCCTCCTCGCCACACGAACGAGAGCGGTCTGGAGGTCCGCTATCAGATCGAGGACATTTTTCACCTCATCCCGGAGGTACAGCCTCATGTCGAGGGATATCTGGTCGTTTCTGCTCCGTGCCGTGTGAAGCTTCCCGCCCACCTGACCGACACGCTCTATCAGAGACGTCTCTATTGCCATGTGGATATCTTCCAGATCGGAAGAAAGGGGGACCGTCCCCGCTTCCATATCCTTCAGTATAGCCTGCAGCCCGGACATGATCACTTCGGCATCTTCCGAAGAGACAATCCCCTGAGCGGCAAGCATACGGCAATGCGCAATACTCCCCGCAATATCATATGAATAGAGTCTTTTATCGAAATGGAGCGAAGAGGTGAATTCCTCCACCCGTTTGTCGGTGGGTTCTGAAAATCGTCCTCCCCACGGCTTTTTCTGTCCGGACATAGGGCAACTCCGTCATACCGCCGGTTATTTTTTCAACAGCGCCTGCATCTTCAATCTGAGCGCATTGAGCCTGATAAATCCCGTGGCATCCTTCTGATCATACACGTCATCTTCCTCAAAAGTGGCCAGCTTTTCACTGTAGAGTGATACGGGGGCCTTGACACCCACCGGCATACAATTCCCCTTGTACAGTTTCAGGCGAACGGTCCCGGTCACATCTCTCTGCGCCTCATCGATCATCGTCTGGATCATCTCCCTCTCGGGGGAATACCAGAAACCGTTGTATATGATCTGCGCATACTTGGGCATGATGGAATCGCGTATGAGCATCACCTCCCTGTCCATGGTGATCGTTTCCATGGCCCTGTGGGCCGCCCAGAGGGCCGTGCCTCCCGGTGTCTCATAGATTCCTCTCGATTTCATGCCGACGAACCGGTTTTCCACCATGTCCACCCTCCCAACACCGTTGTTGCCCGCGAGGGTGTTCAGGTGATCGAGGAGCTGCGCGGGGCTCATCGCCTCACCGTCGATCGCCACGGGGTTTCCCTTTTCAAAGGAAACTTCTACATAGGTAGCCCGGTCCGGTGCATTTTCAGGGGACACGGTCATCACGAACATGTCCTCGGGCGGCTCCTCCCACGGGTCTTCAAGGATCCCCCCTTCATGGGAGATGTGAAGGAGGTTTCTATCCTCGCTATAGGGACTCTCCTTCTTTGTCATCTTTATGGGGATGTTGTGTTTCTCCGCATATTTTACCATGGATGCCCTTGAATTAAAGCTCCAGTTTTCATCCTTCCAGGCGGATATGATCTTGATGCCGGGATCGAGCGCCATGTAGGTCATTTCAAATCTCACCTGGTCGTTCCCCTTACCGGTAGCCCCGTGACTGACGGCATCCGCGCCCTCCCGGTGCGCGATTTCGATCTGCCGCCTGGCCACTATCGGCCGTGCCAGAGAGGTGCCCAGGAGGTATCTCCCCTCATATACCGCATTGGCCCTCAGGGCGGGGAAGACAAAGTCCCGTACGAATTCCTCTTTCAGATCTTCCACATATGCCTTGCTCGCCCCCGTGGCAACCGCCTTTTCCTTCAGGCCGTCAAGTTCCTGCTTCTGTCCCAGATCCCCTGTGAGGGTAATAACCTCGCACCCGTACGTCTCAATCAACCACCTGACAATCACGGACGAATCAAGACCGCCGGAATACGCCAAGACCACTTTTTTTATCTCGCTTTTCACTTCTCACTTCCTCCGGACATAAGAATTTCCATAATCGCCTTCTGTACATGCAGGCGGTTCTCCGCCTGATCAATAATCACGGAGTGCGGCCCGTCTATCACACCGGCAGTTATTTCCTCTCCGCGGTGTGCGGGGAGGCAGTGCATAACGATTGCGTCCCCCTTCGCATACCCGAGCAGTTTCTCATCCACTTGGTAACCGCTGAACATCACAGCTCTCTCCTCCTGTTCATCTTCCTGCCCCATGCTGGCCCATACATCCGTATAGATGACGTCGGCACCCCTGACCGCATCGGCGGGGACGCGCAGGACCTCTATCCCTTCCTTCGACTCCCGGATTCCCCGCTCCAGGATAGATCCGTCTGGATCATACCCTTCGGGACACGCGATAGCCAGATGAAAGGGGAGGCGGGCCGCGGCATTGATCCAGGAGTTCGTCATGTTGTTTCCGTCCCCCACATAGGCTATCTTCAGCCCTTCGTACCCGCCCTTTTTCTCTATGATGGTGAAGAGATCACTCAGAACCTGACAGGGGTGCAGCAGGTCCGTCAATCCGTTGATAACCGGTATGGTGGCATAGCGTGCAAATTCTTCGACCAGCACCTGCTCAAATGTCCGTATCACGATACCGTCGATGTAGCGGGACATGATCCGTGCCGTGTCGGAGACAGGCTCCCCCCTTCCCAGTTGGATATCACGCCGGCTCAGGAATATACCCGCCCCACCCAGTTGATGGATGCCCACCTCAAAGGACAGGCGGGTCCGTGTGGATGACTTGTCGAACAGCATCCCCAGGGTCTTACCCCGCAGGGACGCGTGCGCCACACCTCTGCGCAATAGATCTTTCAGCCTCTCTGCCCTCTTGAATATCTCACCAAAGTCATCGGCATCGAGATCATAGATTGTGAGCATGTCTTTCTTCATAGGTCTCGCATCACCCCGTCCAGGATAGTAACCGCGCGGTCCACATCCCCTTTTGTGATGATCAGGGGAGGAACAAACCGCAGTATAGTGCCACCGGTGCAGTTCAGGAGCAGTCCCCGCTCCATGCACCCTTTTACGATATCCGCGCCATCGATGGAAAGCTCCACGCCGATCAT
This sequence comes from uncultured Syntrophaceae bacterium, assembly GCA_964571315.1. Taxonomy (GTDB): domain Bacteria; phylum Desulfobacterota; class Syntrophia; order Syntrophales; family UBA2210; genus UBA6078. The sequence continues at coordinate 1,073 of CAZNBR010000073.1, read as the reverse complement.
GAGCCCCCTCCCCCTGATCTCTCTGACAATGGGATGCTTCCCCTTCAACTCATCAAGCCTCTCGCGAAGGTACGTCGCCATTTCCCGGCAGTTATCCAATACCCCCCTGTTTAGCAGGGCATCCATGACCGCAAGCCCCGCCGCCATGGCGAGCGGGTTCCCCCCGAAGGTGGACGCGTGGCTCCCCGGCGTAAAGGATGCCGCCACTCTGTCTGTGGCCAGCATGGCTCCAACGGGGAAGCCATTGCCCAGGGCCTTGGCCAGCGTCATGATATCGGGCGCTACGCCACTCTTTTGATACGCGAACAGATCCCCCGTGCGCCCCATGCCCGTCTGGACCTCATCCAGTATCAGGAGGGCCCCTTTGCCGTCACATATCTTTCTCACCCCTTTCAGGTATCCCTCTTCCGGGATCCTGATCCCCCCTTCACCCTGTATGGCCTCCAGCATAACCGCGCAGACATCTTCCGTGACGGCCTTATCGAGTGAAGAGAGATCGTCGAAGGGAACGTATTCAAAACCTGCCAGCAGGGGATCGAATCCTCTCTGGATCCTTTCCTGTCCCGTTGCCGCGAGGGTGGCAAGGGTTCGACCATGAAACGAATTTCTCATGCTTATGATGCGATATCGGTCCCCGTCCATCTGCTCATGGGCGTACTTCCGCGCCAGTTTGATGGCCGCCTCGTTCGCCTCCGCCCCGCTGTTGCAGAAAAACACCTTATCCGCAAAGGAGTTTTCCACCAGAAGACCGGCAAGGCGAATCTGGGGTTCAATGTGGTATATGTTGGACACGTGCATCAGGGTCTCGGCCTGAGCGCAGATCGCCGCCGATATCAGGGGGTTGGAATGGCCGAGGGCGCACACGGCGATACCCGCCAGAAAGTCGAGGTATTCCTTTCCGTCCGCATCCCACACCCGCACCCCTTCGCCCCGCACCAGGACAACCGGCAACCGAGCGTACGTGCCCATGATGTATCTGTTCGAGTTGGCGATAAGTTCGTTCGTTGTCATAGTGCCTCTATCTTTCGAGTTGATTAGGGGTTACGGGCAGTCATTTCCCTACCCCCCTTACT
>CAZNBR010000072.1:0-10443 GCA_964571315.1 uncultured Syntrophaceae bacterium | reverse complement strand
CGGCTACCGGTCTCCCGACCATGTCTGCCGGGTCGGATGAGGGCGTCATATAGGCAGGCTGGCCGATCTCTCTTTCCTGGAGGGAGTGAGGCGAGAACTAAACAGGATAGTGCCTGATCAATCCTGCCTTTGGGAGTTTTCAGGCGCGAATCTAAATCAAAGGCTATGCGCGTAGAAACTCCAGTGGAATATTTTCGGACGCGGGTTCGACTCCCGCCGCCTCCACCAATTTTGAAACACGAACCCGTCCAATTGCCATGTCCGGCATTTTTGGCGGGTTTATTTTTTTGTGTATCCGCAGTTTACGCCGCCTTTCCAAGGCGACGCTTTCGCCGCACCCACGCCCGGTTCGGGAATTGCCGCTCACTTCGCTTCTCTCAGGCCCTCGTCTGAAAATTTTCTCCTGCTGTTTCTGGTGCGTTATTTACCGGAAACCGACGCGATCTGTCGGCAACCTCAGATTTTCATATTGCATAACGCATAGCAAGTGTTATATTTCTGCAACTGAAGTTCAATGGCAGGATCGCGCCCGGCACCGATAACTACCCAGAATGGCGAAGATTACTAACGATGAAACGACAAACTGAAAACTTTCCGAAACTGGTGAAGGACGTCCGCAGGCAACTGGAACTCTCTCAAGAGGGACTTGCACATGCGCTTGGGGTGAGCTTTGCCACGATCAACCGCTGGGAGAATGGCAAGACAGCGCCGTCGAAACTGGCGCGCAACCAGCTCCAGATGTTTTGCGATCAGAAGGTGACGCAGGGCCTTCTCGTCATAGAGGGAAAGATATGAGCACAGAGGCTGATGCCCGCATGGTGATCGACAAGTTGCTCGAAGAGGCTGGCTGGAGCATTACCAACAAAGCACAAGTGTCCACCGAGGAGGCCGTTGCCGACGGGCGTGCTGATTACCTATTGAAAAATTCCCGAACTCGCCCACTTGCCGTTCTGGAAGCCAAGCGCTTTTCTGTCGATCCTTACACTGCCAAGGAACAGGCCCTCGATTATGCGCGATCTCTTGGCGCACCATTCATCATTCTAAGCAACGGGCAGGAACACTATTTCTGGGACTATGCGGACGGTGACGCGCGGCCGATCATGGGCATGCCCTCACAGGCCGACATGGAGCGGCGGGCCAACATCAAGATCCATCGCAAAGGTCCCTTGCAGGATTCGTTGAACGCAACGCCTTACCCCGGCCGGTTCATCTTCAAAGGAGAAGAGATTGAGATATGGCCTTATCAACTGAAATGCCTGAAGAAAGCCGATCAAGCCCTTGTTAGTGGCCGCCGCAGGATGCTGTTCGAGATGGCCACTGGCACCGGCAAGACCCTTACCATCGCCATGTTGATGAAACGCTGGTTTCAGGCCGCGGTGATTTCGCGTGTGTTGTTTCTTGTAGATCGAATCGAGCTTGCCAAGCAGGCCAAGGAAACTTTCGATGACTACCTCCGCGACTGGCCCGCCGCCATCCTGTACGGGGGAAAACGTAGTCTGGAAGGTCAAATCGTAGTAGGAACCCTCGACACCATAGCCGGCCAGCTTGGCCCGAACGGTTTCGGACATGCCTATTTCGATCTTGTCGTGACCGATGAATGCCACCGCTCCATCTACAACACGCACCGCGCCACCCTCGGCCACTTTGACGCCATTCACATCGGCCTGACCGCCACACCCAACCCGGGAGAACTACACTGGATCAGCGAACATGAGCGCCGCCTGGTGCGCAACACCTACATTTTCTTCGATTGTTGGAACGCGGCGAGGAAGGAGGGACGCCCTACCTTTGAGTACGGCATCCAGCGGGCGATCAATGACGGTTTCTTGAGCAGCTATCGTATCTACCACGCCGAGAGCGTCCTCACTTACGAAGGCGCTGAGTGGGAAGGGGAAGAGATCAAACCCGGCGCATGGGGACGTGATGTTGAATCTGAAGACCGCCTGAAAACGATCATCCAGGAGTACTTTGCGGCCGATGCCGAACGGGCCGAAGAGCGTCCCAGAAAAACCATTGTTTTTGCCGTTTCAGAAAGACAGGCCTCCATTCTTACCCGGCTGTTCAACCGGCTCCTGACCGACGAGACCTGTTTACGTATCGCTCATCAGATAAACCGCGCGCCTTCCCAGCTCCGGCAGGAATACGCAAAGAAAATTACCTGTTATACTAACAACGGCAATCCAAAACCTGTCATTGACCAGTTCAAATACGATCCGCTGCCGCTTGTCGCTGTTTCGGTAGATATGCTGGATACCGGTTATGATCACAAGGAGGTGGAAAACCTGGTTATGCTGCGGCCGACCAAATCGGCCATCAAATATGCCCAGATGCGCGGCCGTGGCAGCCGCCTGTGCCCCCGTATCGGCAAGACCGAATTCATTATCTATGATTTTGCCGGAAACACGAAACGTTTCAATGATCCGGGAGAGATGTATCACAAGCCCAGGCTTGTAGGTCCGGCATCGGATACAACCCCTGTTCGGGGCGATGATACTGGGGACGAAATCATGCCGGACGGCACACCCGAACCGAAGCCATACTCGGAACCGCGCCCCCATTTTCTGTGTATCGAAGAGGGCTCTCTCGATGATGAAATTCGCGCCCGCGAGATCATTCTGGTCGGTCCGGAAGGACTGGCCATAGACCGGAAGGTATACCGTGAAACATGGGAAGAAAAGGTTATCGAACTCAGGAAGGCTGATCCGGCCGTTGAGAAAATCTTTAGAGGGGAGGAGCTGGCGGATGGGGAATGGGAAGCCTTGGCCCGGCGTCTCAACTCGCCCGAGTATTATTTCAACGAGGAATCCTTGCGCCGCGCCTTTGAACAGCCCACCGGCTCGCTTTCGGACTTCATCCGGGTGACTCTGGGGCTGGACCGCTTCCTTACGCGGGAAGAGCGCATCGAAAAGGCATTCAATACATGGGTGGTTGAACATTCCAGCAGTATCAACCCGGCCCAGGCCCAGATGCTTCGGCTTCTCAAGGCCCGTGTAATGACCGGCGAGGAAATCACCCTGCACCTTTTCAGCCAACCCCCGTTTTCGCTTTGGGGGGGCCTGACCCGTATGAAACAGCTTTTCGGCAAGGAGCAGCTCCTGCAAATGGTGGACGAACTTAACGCCCTTCTGGCGGCTTAAGATATAAGGATACCAACACGACATGGACAGCGCCCAGATACAGAATACGCTCAAATCACTCTGCAAGGTGATGTGGGATAATAACGTCACCAACCCCATTACCTATGTCACCCAGATTTCCTATCTGCTCTTTCTCAAGATGCTTGAGGAAATGGATGCCGAGCAGAAGGCCGCGGGCAATGGCAACCACCGCTCCCTTTTCGGTCAAATCGAAGTTGCCGGCGAGGAACTTGACTTCGATGCCCTGCGTTGGAGCCGACTGGCTTCCGACCCGGACAACGAGCGCATGTTGCGCACCCTGCGCGATACCCTGCCCCTTCTGGCGAGCCATCCAAACCTTTCCCAGGGGGCACGTGCCGTGTTCCGTAACGCCTCGGTAGTGATTCCAACCGGCGCGGCCCTGCGCCGGGCCGTGGATATCATCGCACCCGTCTCCTTTCTCGGCATGGACGCCGATGTGAAGGGCGACCTGTTTGAGTATCTTGCCAGCGAGCTTGGCGGACAGAAAAAGGCGGCCCAATTCCGCACGCCCCGCCACCTGATCCGTCTCATCGTCCGAATGGCCGATCCTCAGATCGGCGGCACGGTCTGTGACCCGGCCTGCGGAAGCGGCGGCTTTCTCATCGCCGCCTATGAACACATTCTGCTGGCCAACACCAGCCGGGAATTTATCTTTGAAAAGACCGGACCTGACGGTCTGGTGCGCAAGATCGGCATTGGCGACAAACTCACCCGCGCCCGGTGGGATTTTCTGCAAAATGATACATTTCACGGTTTTGACGGCGATCAGGACATCCTGCGCATGGCCGCCATGAACGCCGTGCTGCACGGGTTCGACCAGTCGCCCTTCATCCAACGGGATTCCATCTGCGGCGGTGAGGACAGGTGGGATGAAATCCGGTTTGATTACATCCTTGAGAATCCGCCCTTCTCCGGTTCACGCGGCGATGCCAAGCGGTCGCTGCGCATCGAGAAGGGAGACAAGTACGTCCTCTTCCTGGCCCACGCCCTGCGCAGCCTGCGGCCCGGCGGCACCGCCGGGATCATCTTTCCGAACGGTATCCTCTTCGGCGACACTGCAAGCCACATCACGGTAAAGGAACGTCTTCTCAAGGAATTCGATCTCCAGACCGTGGTCATGCTTCCAAAGGGCATGTTCGAACCCTACACCCCCAACCCGACCTGCTTCTTCATCTTTAAAAATACCGGCAGGCCAACGGGAAATGTCTGGTTCTTCAACGTGGAAGGCGACGGCTCTTCGCTCAGGAAGGCCCGCAAATTCGGACCGCAGTACCGCAACGATTTTCCTGAACTTCTCCGTATGTGGCCCGCGCGTGAAACCAAAGATGGCCGCGCTTGGCTCGTACCGGCTCAAAAGATCCTCGACAACGGCTACAATATGACCCTTTCAGCGCTGGATCTGATCAGGCCGGAGACCGTGGAATATCCCGAACCGGAGGAGATCCTCGCCTCCGTGGCCGTTAAGGAGGAACGTATCTTCGGGCTGATTCAGGAGATGCGGGAGCTTTTAGCAGGAGGTAATGGGGAATGAAGGCGTTGCTGAAAGGCATCAGGGAGCTGATTCTTTCCGCCCGCACGGCGGCGGTCCATTCCGTTGACACCATCCAAGTTTACACCAACTTCGAGATCGGCCGCCGCATTGTCGAGCATGAACAAGGGGGCGCGGAAAGAGCCCGATACGGCGAAGCGCTCCTGAAAGAGCTGGCGGCATCCCTGACCGCGGATTTTGGAAAGGGGTTTTCCTTAACAAATCTGAAACTGATGCGACAATTCTATCTGACCTACCGGCAGAAGACCGGTCAGACAGCGTCTGACGTTTTGCCTTTGCTTCAAAAAGGTCAGACACCGTCTGATCAATTAGCGAAAACCCAGACGCTGTCTGGGGAATCCGTTCTCCCGGCAAGAATGCAGCCACTATCTGCGCATTTCACCTTGAGCTGGTCTCACTACGTATTTCTCATGGGGATCAAGGATGAAGGTGAGCGCAGCTTTTATGAAATCGAGGCAACCAGCCAAAGATGGTCGCTACGGGAACTCAAACGCCAGTTCGAATCAGGCCTGTACGAGCGATTGGCCTTAAGCCGGGATAAGGAGAGTATCCGTAAGTTAGCCCGGGAAGGACAAATCGTCACACGGCCGCAGAATCTCCTGAAAGAGCCTTACGTTCTGGAGTTCCTCGGCTTGGATGAGAAATCGAAGTACACCGAATCCGACTTGGAATCGGCCATCATCGACAAGCTCGAACGCTTCCTCCTGGAATTGGGGAAGGGATTTCTGTTCGAGGCCCGGCAGAAGCGCTTCACCTTTGACGACGAGCACTTTTTTATCGACCTGGTTTTTTATAACCGTCTACTGAGCTGTTATGTTCTGATTGATCTCAAGATCGGCAAGCTGACCCACCAGCATCTGGGCCAGATGCAGATGTACGTCAACTACTTCGACCGGTTCGTGAAGCTTGAGGACGAACACCCGACAATCGGCATCATCCTCTGTAAAAAGAAGCATGATGCCCTGGTAGAGATCACCCTGCCCAAGGACGCCAATATCCACGCCAGGGAATATCAGCTTTATCTGCCGGACAAGGAACTGCTGCGGCAAAAGCTCGTGGAATGGAGCGCGGAGGCAGAACGACTGGCCGGAGGGGGTGGGGAATGAGTTCCAAAGACGTTTCGGAGGGTTGGGTAGCAAAACCTTTTTCTGAAGTTGTCAAACGTTTCCAGAGCAAGGGAGGCAAACTAACAACTTCTGAGTACCAGCAAGCAGGCCAGCTACCAGTTGTTGACCAAGGCCAATCTGTAGTGGTCGCTTATTGTGCAAAAGACTCTCGCGCATTCCAAGGTCCGTATCCTGTAATTGTTTTTGGTGACCATACACGAAATGTCAAGCTGGTTGACTTCAAGTTTGCTGTTGGGGCCGACGGTGTTGTTTTGATTCGGTCCTTAGATGAAACAATTTTGGACATATCGTTTCTGTACTATTGGCTGAAATATGTATCCCTGCATAATCTTGGCTACAGTCGGCATTTTAAACTATTGAAAGAAGAGGAAATCAGTTTCCCGGAGGACGTTCAAGAACAACGCCGGATCGTGGCGCGTATCGAGGAACTGAGCCGCCGCGCCGAGGAAGCCCGGAAACTTCGGCAGGAGGCGGTGGCGAAGATCAGACATCTCTTCCAGACAGAACTGGAAAGGATTTTCTTCCCCATCGAAACGAATGACTGGCTCGAATACGATGCCCTCGATGTATTCGATATAGTCAAAGGACAGGTCGACCCGCGAGAGGAGTCTTATGCCTCTTTGCCTCATGTTGCACCTGATGGTATGGAGATCGGCACGGGAAGGCTAATTGAGAACAAAATCAAAACGGCAAAGGAACTGAAACTAAAGAGTGGCAAGTACCTTTTTAACGTCTCGCATGTTCTTTATTCGAAGATTCGTCCGAATCTCCGTAAGGTTGCACTCCCCGATTTTGAAGGCACATGCAGCGCAGACATGTATCCGCTGATTCCCAACCTGGAAATCGTAACGCGGGAGTTTCTTGCTCTGGTTCTTCTGTCTCCGCCTTTCACAGCTTATGCGGTCGAGAACTCGGTTAGAAACGCCATGCCGAAGGTCAACCGGCCCACCATGTTCGGCTACAAAGTCAAACTTCCAGGACTGGCTGAGCAAAAGGATATCGCCGTTCGAATTAGAGCAGTGCAGGATAAGGCAGAAGAGATTTCAAACCTTCAACTGAGCGCGGATGAGGAGTTGCGGATTTTCCAATCCGCCTTGCTCGCCAAGGCCTTCCGGGGGGAGTTGTAGCCATGGTGAAGGACAGAGCGGTGACGCGATGACAACCAAGCCACTAAAATCCAAGCGCAAACCGACCTGGACCGATCTCAAGCGCGTTCTGAACGAGTTGGACCGAAACGGTCTACTCGGACTGATTCAAGACCTGTACGCCGCCGGCAAGGACAACCAGGCTTTTCTGCACGCACGCTTCGGCTTAGGCGACGATGTTCTGAAACCTTACAAAGCCACCATTTCCCGCTGGGTCTGCCCCGATTTTCATCAGGCTATCTCCGTCGCCAAGGCCAAGAAGGCCATATCAGATTACAGGAAGGCCATCGGTCACCCGGAGGGTGTGGCTGAGTTGGTGGTCTTCTACTGTGAAGAATGCACCGCCTTGCTCGATTGTTGCGGGATGAATGACGAGGGGTATTTCGATGCGCTGGTCCGGATGTTTGAGCAGGCGCTGGCGGCCATAAACAAGCTCGATCCCGAGTTGCAGAAACCTTTCGTGAAACGCCTGGAGCGGGTTAGGCGACCGGCCCATAATTACGGTTACGGTGTCGGTGATGACATGGACGATCTGATGGCGGAGTATGGATTTGGTGAAGAATGAACAAACGCCGAAAGCGATGCTCGATGCATTGCAACGGTTAAGGGAAGAGAACGCGCGCCTCAAAGTCCTGCTGACCGAGCATGGCATTCCGTGGGAAGAAGGGCCGTCCCCGGCAATGGAAACGCTAAGCGAAATATCAGGACTGTTCGACCCACAACGTTCCGCCACAGGAAAAATCGCACTCTTCCGCAGTCTTTTCCGGGGGCGTACCGATGTCTATCCGCTGCGTTGGGAATCTGTCAAAGGCAAGTCGGGCTATTCTCCCGCCTGTGACAACGAATGGATACCCGGAGTCTGCGACAAGCCTCGGATCAAATGCGGCGACTGCGACCATCGTCTGTTGCTGCCGGTCACCGATCAGGTGATTTACAACCACCTGGCCGGCCGGCATACGGTGGGTATTTACCCGCTCCTGGCCGATGATACCTGTTGTTTCCTCTCTATCGATTTTGATGAGGCTGGCTGGCGCGAAGATGCCCGTGCGTTCATGCAATCCTGCCAAGAGTTGAATATCCCTGCCGCGTTGGAGATATCCCGTTCCGGCAACGGGGCGCATGTCTGGATCTTTTTTGCCGATCCGGTCCCTGCCCGAGAGGCACGGAGACTCGGCGCCGCCCTGATCAGCCATATCTGTGATCGCACCCGCCAGCTTTCCCTCTCCAGCTATGACCGTCTCTTCCCCAATCAGGACACCCTGCCCAAGGGCAGTTTCGGCAATCTGATCGCGCTCCCTTTGCAGAAGCAGCCGCGCGAGCAGGGGCGCAGTGTATTTGTCGACGAGAAGTTTGAACCTTACCCGGATCAATGGACCTTTCTGGCGTCGATCCAGCCAATGCCCGGATTAGAACTGGGAAATGCCATCCTGCGAGCGAGCGGTGGCAGGCATCCGCTTGATGTGGCCTTTATAGCTGAGGAGGACGAAAGCAAACCATGGCAACGTCCAACGCCAGTATCAGGCCGGATATCCGGGCCACTGCCGGAATCACTGACGCTGGTACTGGCCAATCAGATCTTCATCGCGAAGGCCGATTTGCCCCAGCCGCTGGCCAACCGCCTGATACGTCTGGCCGCTTTCCAGAATCCCGAATTTTACAAGGCCCAGGCCATGCGCCTGCCAGTCTGGAACAAGCCGCGCATAATCGGTTGCGCCGAAAATTTCCCGCATCATATCGGCCTGCCACGGGGATGCCTGGGCTTAGTGCTGAACCTGTTTGAACAAAACAATGTCCGGGCAGAGATACAGGATGAGCGTGTGACAGGATGCAAGGTGGCCGTCAAATTCATCGGGAAACTGAGAAAAGATCAGAAGGCGGCTGTAAGGGCGATGCTGAAGCAGGAGGTGGGTGTTCTTTGTGCGCCCGCTGCCTTCGGCAAGACGATTACTGCCGCTGCGCTGGTTGCGAAGCGCAAGGTGAGCACCATGATTCTGGTGCATCGCACCGAACTGCTACGGCAATGGCAGGAACGGTTAAACACCTTTCTGGAGCTACCCAAAGGTATGCTGGGAGTGCTTGGCGGCGGCAAGAAGAAACCGACCGGAAAGATCGATATCGCTGTCATGCAGTCTCTGTCCCGGAGAGAAGACCTGCCGGAGCTGCTCGATGGGTACGGTCAGATCATTGTTGACGAGTGCCATCATATTTCCGCTTTTTCCTTCGAAACAATCCTCAAACAGGCCACAGCAAGATATGTCGTCGGTCTGACCGCAACGCCTATCCGTCGCGATGGGCACCATCCGATAATCTTCATGCAGTGCGGCCCGGTCCGCCACAGTGCCGTAAAACCCAATACGGCCCCAGCGCAACTGGAGGTATGGCCGCAAAACCTGCCCGCCCCGGAGATTCCTCCAGACTCCGGCATTCAGGACGTGTTTCGTATCCTTACCAATGACGCAGAGCGCAACCAACGTATCGTCCAGAATGTTCTGACCGCCTACAAGGAAGGGCGGAAGCTCCTTGTGCTGACAGAACGGATCGAACATTTGGAGTTGTTGCGCGAGGCCCTTGGTGATGAGATAGAGCACTGCTTTGTGCTGCATGGGCGGTTATCCAGAAAACAGCGGACAATCATCCTTGCCGAGCTTGCCGAACTGGACGACTCCACCCCGTGCGTTCTTCTGGCCACCGGCCGCCTGATTGGGGAGGGCTTCGACCACCCGCCTCTTGATACCCTGGTGCTGGCTATGCCGATTTCGTGGAAGGGGACCCTTCAGCAGTACGCGGGACGCCTGCACCGGGAGCATGCCGACAAGCAGGATGTGCGCATCTACGATTATGTCGAGCAGGATCAACCGCAGCTCACCCGGATGTGGAACAAACGCCAGCGCGGCTACCGGGCCATGGGGTATTTGGTCCGGTCACGGGAGTGAGCGGGTATTTTAGGTTAAGGCGGGAAGATAGGATTTTATTAAGTTGGCGACTGCGTGATGCCCAGAGAAGGCATCTTTACCTTTTTTGTGTCCCTGCATCGGCGAACGTGCAATCCCGAGCGTGCCGCAGGTGTATAAGGGCCGCCTCTCATCGTATAAATCTCCCCCCGTAAAAACACCCGTAAAAAAACCCTTTGACAAATACGTCCCCCTGTAATAGTCATCATAAGTTATTATAAGTTATTATCTTCAGGATGAGGGCCATGGATGAAAAAAACAAGGGGCTGCTGACCGCGCAAGAGGCGTCGCAACTTCTCAACATCAACGAGAAAAAGGTGTACGCCCTTGCCCAGGAGGGGAAGCTCCCCGGAACAAAGGTAACAGGGAAGTGGATCTTCCCCCGGACGGAACTGGAAGAATATCTGCGATTCAAGGCCCAGCAGACCCTCCGCAGGTCCTTCTTTGAGTCGGTCATCAACAGGAAGGTGATTCTCGTCTGCGGTTCCGACGACCCCGTCCTTTCGATGGCCC
>CAZNBR010000071.1:0-10454 GCA_964571315.1 uncultured Syntrophaceae bacterium | reverse complement strand
AAGAGGGGGCGAAGGTAGTCATCAATGACGTCAATGAGGCGGATGCAAACCCGTTGTGGAGAAGATTAAGGGCATGGGCGGCCAGGCGGTGGCCGTCATCGGAAGCGTTGCCTCCCGGGATGTGGTCCAGAGCCTGGTCGATACGGCGATCAAGGAGTTCGGCACCGTTGACATTATCGTCAACAACGCCGGGATCACCCGTGACGCCATGATCCACAAGATGACGGACGAGCAGTGGGACCAGGTGATCTCCGTCAACCTGACCGGTGTTTTCTACGGCATCCAGTGTGCGGGACGGGTTATGCGGGAGAAGGGCTACGGAAAGATCGTAAACATCTCTTCGACCAGCGCCCTGGGTAATGCGGGACAGCTCAACTATTCCGCCACAAAGGCCGGCGTCATCGGGATGACCAAGACCGCCGCCAAGGAACTCGGCGGCAAGGGCGTCAATGTCAACGCCATCGCCCCCGGTATGATCTGGACCGATATGATGAAGAACATGCCCCCGGCGGTTATCGAGCAGATGGAAGCGATGCTGCCCGTCATTGTCCCCATGAACCGCAAGGGATCGCCCCGGGATATCGCCAATCTGGCCCTGTTTTTGGCCTCCGATGAGAGCTCGTTCATCACCGGACAGATCATCTTCTGCGACGGCGGCATGAAGATATAGCATTCAGGGGGAAAAGAGTGACAGCACCATTCCCCCCCATTCCCCCGCCTGGTATCTCCTCCTGAAGTCGGTTGTTGACTGTAAATTCTGAAGGGTATAACATTCTTCTCAAAATGGACATATCCAAGGGCTGAGGATGCCAGTGCATCTTCCCGGAACCGCTCAATAACCAGCATGAAGGAGGGATCCCACCATGCCCATATTTATGATGTTTGGGAAGTATTCCACAGAGGCCCTGCATAAGGCTTCTCCGGAACGGACAAAAAAGGCCGTTGAGATCATCAGACAGAACGGCGGGAAGGTAATATCGATGTATGCCGTGGCAGGGGAGCATGATCTCGTTTTTACCCTGGACCTTCCCGATACGGAAAAGGCACTGGCGACCTCGGTGGCGATCGGTAAATTAACGGGGATCTCCTTTGTGACATCGCCGGTCGTCGATGTGGAGCAGTTCGACAGATTGCTGTCCGAAGTAAAGGACCTCTAACAACAGTGACAGCAACTCTTTTTTGTCGATTTCTTCGGGGAATGGGTCCTTCCTCACGACGCGATCAGGACAAGCGCGGCGAGGGCGACCGCAACGCCGAACCACTGCCGGGGGGCCAGGCGCTCCCTGAGGATGAACCAGGCCAGGAAAACGGTCCCGGCGGGGTAGAGTGAGGTGAGCGTCGTCGATATGTCGAGCCGTCCCAGGCTCGATGCCAGGGCGAAGAGGATGTTCCCCGCGGCGTCGAAGATCCCCGCCAGCAGGACAATGATAAGCAGTTGACCTCTCCACGGCGCCCGTAGCTTCCGCCGGCGCGCCATGATGAATACCGAGATCATCGTAATCGATACGACCCTCGCCGTGGCCAGCGGCCAGAAAATCGCGGTCTCGCTGACCTGGTCGATGAAGATAAAGAAGAAACCGAATCCCACCCCGGCCAGAATCGGCAGGCCCAGTTCACGCGGATGAGCCGATACGGAGCCCCCCCCACCGGCGAGGTACCAGATCGCGCAGAGCCCCAGCACCAGTCCGAGAAGCTGACTCCCTGTCGGCGCCCCTTCCATGAACATGCCGATTATGATGGGTAGAACTGCCCCGACAACGGCGCTGACCGGGGCCACGATCCCCATGTGTCCACGGGCTAGCCCGATGTACAGCGCTGTGAGGCCCAGTGTCCCGAAAAGGCCGGCCAGTCCGCCGAGGATCAGGTTGGTCCCGGAGGGGATCGGCTCTCCCAGCGCTACGGCCAGCCCGGCAATCAGGCCGAGACCGAAGATCTGCGATATGACGACGACACGAAAGACGCTGCTCCGCTTGGTCGCGAATCCGCCGCAGAAATCGCCGGTGCCGAAACTCGCCGCCGCGGCGAGGCCGCAGATAAGTGCCAGTACCTCGGATCCCATCCCCTTCTCTCCTGTGTGATGTGCCGTAGAGCATAGGCTCCTAGTTTTTTTTTGTTGTAATGTCAAGGGAATTGAGCCTTTCTCCGGCGAGGTCCTCCGTATCTAGCGCGAATCGAATAGGGGCTTTTGCCCTTGCTATTTCTCTTCCCCATCGTTTATATGGGTGAGTGTGCGGGGAGCCGATTGTCCCCGACGGGACGATATGTCAGGCAGAAAGGATGCCGAATACATGGACAATCAGAAGACATCGGGGCGCGAGGGAAGGGGAGGGCAGACGGAAGGGTTGGATCTCCGGCTGCATGTGATTCCGATCATTTTTCTCGCGGGGGTCTTCTTCCTCAATTTTATTGGCAGGATGATTCTTGCCCCCCTCGTCCCCGCGGTAGAGGCAGACCTGGGACTTGGTCACGGGGCGGCAGGGTCCTTGTTCCTTTTTATCTCCGCCGGATATTTTGTCTCCATCGCCGGCTCCGGTTTTATCTCCTCGCGCATTACCCACCGTTCAACGATTACCCTTTCTTCGGTCGCGCTCGGTTTTGTGTTGATACTCGTCTCCCTCGCAGACTCCTCGCGCACCATCGCTCTGGGGATGTTTTGTATCGGACTTGCCACCGGTTTCTACCTCCCCTCGGGTATCGCGGCCATTACCGACCTCGTGCATCCGAGCCGGTGGGGAAGGGCGCTTGCCATTCATGAACTTGCGCCCAATCTGGGATTTTTGATGGCGCCCCTTATAGCCGAAGCGCTCCTGCTCTTTTTCCCCTGGCGCGGGGTCATAGCGGCCATAGGGATTGCCGCTCTTCTGATGGGGGGCTTCTTTTTCCGTGTCTGTCGCGCGGGCGATTTTTATGGTCAGAGGCCGGACCTGCGCTCCTCCCTCGCGCTTTTCAGGAATCCGTCCTTTCTGATTATCATTGGCCTCTTTTCACTTGGGATCGCCAGCACGGTTGGTGTATACTCGATGCTCCCGCTCTACCTCGTTGCCGAGCACGGCATTGAACGGGTGGAGGCGAACACCCTGGTCGCCTTTTCCCGCCTCTTGACGCTCTTTACCGTTTTTCTCGGGGGATGGGCCGTGGACCACTTCGGGAAGATGAGAACGATCAGTTTCATCTTTTTCATTACCGGCATCATAACGATGCTCCTCGGCGTCCTCTCCTCTCCGTGGGTGAAGGGTATCGTCCTGCTCCAGCCCATCTGCGCCGTCGGATTTTTCCCCGCGGGCTTTGCCGCCTTATCAGCGATTGTCCCCCCGGCGAGCAGAAACATAGCCATTTCCCTGTCGCTTCCCATATCCTTTGTCGTGGGAGCGGGTATCTTTCCGACGGGGATCGGTTTTATGGGCGATGCGGGGATGTTCGGGACCAGCTTTATGGTGGTAGGTGGTCTTATTTTCGCGGGGAGTATTCTCCCCCGGTTTGTACGATTGAAGGAGGAGTGATCGAACGTGGCCGCCGGTTATCCTGCTGTCAGGTGTTCAGATACCGGCACAGCTCATCGTAGGACTGGACCGCCTCCTGGTAGCCCTGGTCGTAGGCCGCGTAGAGTTTGTTCTTGCTGCGTTCGATGCGCCCCACGGGCAGATTCGACCGGGGCCGGATGACGAAGGCCTCGCCTTTTTGTTCCATCTCATCGATGAAATCCATTATTTCATTGTACCCGATATGCCTGCGGGCGAGGGCCTCCTCCAGGCCGGGGAGTCGAGGGTAGCGGATGCGGGCGAGTCCGTGGATCCGGGAGGGTTTTTTCCGATAGCCCTTCGGCCGTGTCAGGATGAGGACATGCCTGGTATTCCCGTCGCTGATGCTCTTTCTGATCGGCACGGGATCGGAGATCCCGCCGTCCATCAGGATCAGCCCGTTGAACCGGACCGGTTTTGCTATGAAGGGAAGGCAGGTCGAGGCCCGGAGTACGGGGAGGTAGTCCTCCCCCAGTTCGTTCTTTTCAAAGTAGAGTGCCTCCCCGGTCGTGCAGTCCGTAACGACGGTGACGCACTTCACGTCGCTCCCCCTGAGGGTTTCGTAATCGAAGGGGACCAGGGAGTTGGGGATCGTATCGAAGATGAAGTCCATCCCAAAGAGCTCTCCCCCCGCCAGGAGGCGCAGGTAGCTGAGGTAGCGCGAATCGTTGACGTACCGGATATTGACGATCCTGTTTCTCTCTGGCTGGCGGGAGACGTAGTTGGCCGCGTTGCAGGCCCCCATGGAGACGCCGATCACGTAAGGGAAGAAGAGTCCCCTGTCCATAAAGAGGCGGAGGACGCCCGAGGTATAGACCCCGCGGAGCCCCCCGCCCTCAAGAACCAATGCGCTGCTTTTCAGATCCATAGGACAGGAACCCCATTTTCGTTGATGGAACCATATCACCGGGGATGGCATGAGTCCGACAGGAATATATCCGGCGAGAATCTTTTTGTCAATATGTCCCCGCCGGGATAACACATTGACCTTTTACGTAAAGTAGTATATGAATGCGCGGTTCTGACCGGGCCCCTGGGGTCCGGTTTTTTGTACCTGTGAACCGTGTGAGGTTGAAGAGAGTGGACAAGCACCATAGAAGAGAAGTGGACCGGCGCCGTAATTTCGGGATCATCAGTCACCCCGACGCCGGGAAGACGACCCTGACTGAAAAACTGCTGCTCTTCGGCGGCGCGATCCAGCAGGCCGGGGCGGTGCGGGCCCGGAAGGCCGCGCGCCACGCGACGAGCGACTGGATGAGCATCGAAAAGGAGAGGGGCATCTCGGTGACGACCTCGGTCATGAAATTCAACTACCTGGATTATGAGATCAACCTTCTTGACACTCCTGGTCACCAGGACTTTTCGGAGGACACCTATCGGGTGCTGACCGCCGTGGACAGTGCCCTGATGGTGATCGACAGCGGCAAAGGGGTGGAGCCGCAGACGGAAAAGCTTATGGAGGTGTGCCGCATGCGGAACACCCCGATCATCACCTTTATCAACAAGCTGGACCGTGACGGCCGTGCGCCCCTGGATCTGCTTTCTGACATCGAAGAGAAGCTCCAGATCGAGTGTGTTCCGCTCTCCTGGCCGATCGGCATGGGCAAATCCTTCAAGGGGGTCTACAATCTCTATCGGCACGAACTGCACCTCTTTACTCCTGGCGGAAGCAAACAGCCCCGGGGGGGTGTCACGATACACGATCTGTCCGATTCACGCCTGGATGAGCTTTTGGGCAGCCAGGCGAGGGAGCTTCGCGATGAGATAGGGCTCCTGGAGGGGGCTGCCGCTCCCTTTGAAATGCAGCACTATCTCAAGGGAAACCAGACACCTGTCTTTTTCGGCAGCGCCGTCAACAATTTCGGCGTGAAGGAGCTGCTCGAAGCCTTTGTCCAGATGGCCCCCGCACCCGCGCCGCGCGCCACGCTGACCAGGGAGGTTTCCCCTTATGAGGAGGCCTTTTCCGGGTTTGTCTTCAAGATTCAGGCGAACATGGACCCCGGCCATCGCGACCGGATCGCCTTTCTGCGCGTCTGTTCGGGGACGTTCCGCCGCGGGATGAAGGTGGTGCACCACCGGATCGGCAAGGAGATCGTCATCGCCAACGCCACCATTTTCATGTCGCAGGACCGGTCCAATGTCGAGGAGGCCTATCCGGGGGATGTCATCGGGATTCACAATCACGGAACGATCAAGATCGGGGATACCTTTACCGAGGGGGAACCCCTGAAGTTCACCGGTATCCCCAACTTCGCCCCGGAACACTTCCGGCGTATACGGCTTGAGAATCCCATGAAGAGCAAGCAGCTCCAGAAGGGACTCCTGCAGCTCTCCGAGGAGGGGGCCGTCCAGATATTCCGGCCGCTGGGGGGGAGCGATTACATCCTTGGGGCGGTAGGGGCCCTTCAATTTGAGGTGACGTCGGAGCGGCTGCGGGCCGAGTACGGGGCCAACACCCTGTACGAAGAGGTGCCGTTCGGGGTCGCCCGCTGGGTGACCTGCGATGAGCCGAGGCGCCTGAAGGAGTTCGAAGAGGAGAACCGGTCCTCTCTGGCCCTCGACGCCGAAGGGTATCTGGCCTTTCTTACCTCCAGCGAGTGGCGGCTCGCTCGCTTCATCGAAAAATGGCCTGAAATCACCTTCCATAAGACCTGTGAACGCGGGTAGGTTCCGGGAGCGGACGCGGTCCGGTCTGCTTGTCCAGTTTCACTGATTTTCTTGAAACGCCGCCACTTGATTGCGACCACACTGCTTTGCCTTGTACAGGGCGGCATCGGACTCTTTCGCCAGTTGATCGAAGGTCTTCTCACCACGGGGGGCGCTGGAGACCCCCAGGCTGATGGTGAGGTTGACCTGTGTCTTTTCAGATTCCACCACCGACTGTTCAATCTCCAGACGGAGCCGTTCGGCGACGTCGAATGCATCGAACATTTTCGTGTCTGGCAGCAGGACCATAAACTCCTCTCCCCCCGTGCGGCCCAGGATATCGCCGGGCCTCAGACTGCTCGTTATTACAGAGGAGAAGTGCTGAAGAGCCGCGTCGCCCGCCGCGTGTCCGTACGTGTCGTTGACGCTCTTGAAACGGTCAAGATCTATGGCGATCAGGGACAGCGTCGAGTCGTCCCGTTGGGCTGAGGCCCGTGCCTTTTCGACGAGCTTGATGAATGAGCGCCTGTTGAATACATCCGTCAAGTAATCGATCTCCGCCTGCTGTCTGAGTTGCACCAGAAGATGATCCAGAATCAGGAGAACATATCTGAGGGTAAATGCGAAAATGTATATGAACGATTCACTGAAGAGTGTTTTCGCCATCCTCCCTCCAGGAAAGGTCGTGTATCCGGGATGATTAATACCACTGTCGAACCTATGAGATTAAAGATGCCGTGAAGGGTCATGAGGATGGAGAATCCGGCAGTTAAGACGCGGCTGGAATGGGTCATCCCGGCAATCGCGAAAGCGATAAGGAAGGACAGGCACGCGATAGTCATGGTGACGAGGGAGGAACGCAGCGCCTCGTTTTCTTCAAAATATGTCAGGTAGATCATGACCCCCGCAAAGAGGATCAAAAACACGGGAAACAGGATGAGCGTTTTATCGGTTGCCGTTTTCCCCCGATGCGCCAGAAACCCCATGTAAATAGCGTAAAACCCGCTGACGATGGAGGTATCGAAGGCAATCGTTAAGAGAGGGTGAGGCGCTGTCCTCGCCGAGAGCAAGAGAAAACCCAGGGTATACAGGAGATTTCCAAGGACCCAGTAGAGAATCCCCGGCACGCCTGGATTCCATCTCAGGATCACTACAGATACGATCGAAGCCAAAAACAGCAGAATAACATTGGCTGCTATCAGAGTCGGGACATGCAGTATTTCCACAACGAGCTATTTCCTTTCTACCCGGGTCCGCTGAACGCTCCGCACACCAGATGAAGGCCTGACCCGGCATGGCACTTCGAAGGGTGGAACAGTATGAGATAGTACTTACTTATAATCTATATCGGCATCAATTACCACCTCATTTTCCCGTCGCGGACTTGCCAGGAACCCGGAAGTATGCTAGCAGCAAGAGTCCTGAATACCATGGAGAGGGGAATGGAAAAGATGAGTGAACTGTTCAGTCTGAAGGATCGTGTGGCCGTTGTGACCGGGGCTTCTTCCGGGCTCGGAGTGACCTTTGCCAGGGGGCTTGCCGAGGCCGGGGCGAAGGTGGTCATCGCCGCAAGGCGGAAGGGACGGCTCGATGCTCTCGTCGAAGAATTGGAGGCGCAGGGGTACGAGGCCCTGGCCGTGTCCTGCGACGTGACCGACGCCGATGACGTGGACCGGATGGTCCGGGCGGCCCTGGAGCGCTTCGGCCGGATCGATATCCTAGTCAACAACGCCGGCTTGTCCGTGAACCTTCCCGCAGAGGAGGAGCCGGTTGAGGATTTCAGCCGCGTCATGGAGATCAATGTAACGGGGACGTTCATCTGCGCCCAGCGCTGCGGCCGGGTCATGCTCGAGGCCGGGCGGGGGAGCATCATCAATATCGCCTCGATGCTGGGCCTTGTCGGGATCGGCACCCTCGCCCAGGCATCCTACACCGCATCCAAGGGGGCTGTGGTCAATATGACCCGGGAACTGGCGGCGCAGTGGGCCCGGCGCGGCGTGCGGGTCAACGCCCTCGGACCGGGGTTTTTCCCCAGTGAGATGACCGAGGGGCTCTTCGATACCGAGGAGGGGAAGAATTTCATCAAGCGGCGCACCCCCATGCGCAGGGCCGGCAGGCCGGATGAACTCATAGGGCCCCTCCTGCTTCTGGCCTCGGATGCGGGAAGCTATATCACCGGCCAGACGATCGTCGTTGACGGGGGTTGGACCAGCGTCTAGCAACGGGCATGAAAAAGGGGAGGGGCAGGGCTCCGAAGGACCACATGGTGACGACCCGGATCAGGGCTGCCGTGCCCGCAGTGTCAGTATCAAGGAGACGATGATCGCGGCGCCGCACGCCAGTTGAACGGCTGCGAGCCGGCTGCCGCCATAGAAGACCGACAGGATAACCGGCGAGAGGGCGTATCCGGAGAACTTGACGGTGTTATAGACAGAGGTAACTGGGGTGCGCAGCCGGGGAGAGGCCTGAACCGCCATCGTATTGAGCGATGTCCAACCGGTTGCCGATCCCGCACCGAGGAGCAGGAAAAGGGCCATGTAGTGCCCGTAGTGAAAGGGCAGGAAGAGCATCAGTCCCAGGGCGGCGAGCATAATGGCCGTCCCTCCGGCAAATACGGTGTGTCGTCCGTACCGATCCCCCAGGACCCCCGCAATCGGCGACATGATCAGCCCTGAAAAGCCGGTCAGGGAAAGCAGAAGGCCGATCCGGTCGGAGGGGAGATCGAAAACAGTCTTCAGGTAATCGGCCGTGAAGGTCATAATGCCGATATATGCCACAAAGAGGCTGAATGCCGCAAAGCTCAGGGAGAGGACACCCGGGAGGGAGAGCGCCTGCCTGATCAGGGGAAAGATTCCGAAGAGTGAGTGCCGGCCCTCCGTCTGCGGGCAGACATCCTTACACCAGATCATAAAGAAAAGGGCCGTTATGATCGAAAGGGTCGACAGGAAATAGAAGAACCCCTGCCACCCGTACCTGACCTCAATCATACCGGAAATGGCCGGCCCGAGCGTCACGCCGGCGGTATAGGCCAGGCCCAGCCCGCCCATCGCTTTGCCGAGATGTCGTGGCGGCACCACCTCACCGACCATGGCCATGAGGATCGGCGTGAGAAAGGCCCCCCCTGTCCCCTGCACAACCCTGCCGATAAGGAAGAATGAAAAACTCCCTGAGAGAGCAGACAGGATTCCTCCGAGGGTATAGATGCCGAACCCTGCAAGCAGCGTCCTGCGCACATCGAAAAGTTGGGCGATCGGTCCCGAGAAGATCTGGATCGCGATGAAGGGTATCATGTAAAAGGTGATGGCCAGGGAGGCCGCGGCGAAGTCGATCGACCAGACTTTGGCGAAGACGGGAATAATGGCGACAACCCCGAATCCTCCCAGGGGGCCTACCGCCGCGCCTATATACAGGGGAATAAGTTTTTTCAGATTCAAGGGGTATGCCCGGTGCCTTTATTTGAAATATGACCAGCACCCTTAATAAATAGAGCAATAGCAGAGACGAGTCAATAAAAAAGTTGTAACGATTCCGTTTTTTTGTGGTAAAGTTCCTACGGAAACTTTTATGATATCATCCGTTATGCGTATATAACGAAAGGGGGCGCACGGTGAAAAAAATACTCGTAGATTTTGACCTGGGGGAAGACCGTGTCGAACAACTGAAAAAAGGCTGTGGCGGGTGCGAGGTCGCCCTCTGCACCGACAGGGCACTCTTTGCCGAAGAGCTCAGGGATGCCGAGATCCTTATCACCTTTCTCCATCCGATTACCGCTGAGATGATATACGATGCCCCCAAACTCAGGTGGATACAGGCAATGACGGCAGGGGTCGATATGCTCCCCCTGGATACGCTCCGGAAGCGGGACATTGTCATTACCAGTGGCAGGGGGATTCACAAGATATTTATGACGGAGTATGCCATCGCGGCGATGGTCAATCTCGCGCGGAACCTGCACCTCATGTTCAGAAATCAGATGGAGGGAAGGTGGGACCGCTCGGTGCCCCAGGGGGAGATCTACGGCTCCACCCTCGGTATTCTCGGGCTGGGGAGTATCGGCCGTGAAATCGCGAAGAGGGCCTCCTGGTTCGGGATGCGGGTAATCGGCGCCAAGCGCACCCCCGGGCCGGTCGAGTGTGTGGATCATGTCTACGGCTTCGGAGAGATGAAGGAGATCTTCAGGCAGAGCGACTACGTGATCAATCTCCTGCCCGATACGGCAGAGACGCGGGGGGTGGTCGACAAGGGGTGTTTCGATCTGATGAAGGAGACGGCCTGTTTTATCAATATGGG
>CAZNBR010000070.1:0-10465 GCA_964571315.1 uncultured Syntrophaceae bacterium | reverse complement strand
TCCATGGCGATGATGTCGACCTCTCCATAGAGGCATCGGTAATTTCTCTCGACGATCCGGTATCCCTCCTTTTTCAGGCAAGCGGCCGCCAGATTTTCCCCCTTTGTGCCCTTTCTCCTGTTATCTGATCTTGAAGGACCTCCTGTGGATCTTGCATCGGCCATATTCTTTTACCGCCTCCCGATGTTCCTCTGTGCCGTATCCCTTATTTTTTAGGAAGTTATACTGGGGATACAGGATATGATACCTGTCCATGATATGATCTCTTGATACCTTTGCTATGATGGAAGCGGCCGCCACGGAAATGCTCAGGGAATCTCCCCTGATAATCGTCTCCTGCGTGAGAGGGAGATCGATGGCATGTATTCCGTCTATGAGGATGTAATCGGGGTGGGGGGAGAGGTTCGAAACGGCCATCTTCATCGCCGACAGCGTTGCCTGGAGGATATTGATCCTGTCTATGACCGAGGCCTCTATGACGCCGAGACCAACGGAGATGGCGTCATTTCGTATTGCTGTATACAGGGACTCTCTTTTTCGGGGAGTCAGCTTCTTCGAGTCTCTGATCTCCCCGTTCGTGTACCCTGAAGGAAGGATTACTGCGGCCGCAACAACAGGACCTGCGAGGGGACCCCTCCCGGCCTCGTCGACGCCGGCGATCGCGTCAAAGCCACGCCGGCGGGCACGCAGTTCGAATTGATGTATGTCATCTTCTGCCAAGTTCCTTTATCCTTGCCTTCTTGCCTTTGAGGTCTCTCAGGTAATACAGCCTCGATCGCCGCACCTTGCCCTTCATGACCACCTCTATCTTGTCGATAATGGGGGAGTGGAGGGGAAAGGTCCTCTCGACGCCGACGCCGGAAGATATCTTCCGTACGGTAAACGTGGCGCGGTTCTGTCCCGCTCTCTTGCGTATGACGGATCCCTGAAATACCTGGATGCGTTCCTTCTGGCCCTCTACAATCTTTACATGCACCTTCACGGTATCACCCGGCTTGAAACCGGGAATATCAAACCTCATCTGTTCTTTCTCAAGCGTGTCGAGAACATTCATAATCCAAAATCCTCCTCTGAAATAGCATATTTATAGTTAGCTGTGTCTGCATAATCTGTCCAGCGTGATGGCTGCCGCCGACCTGACGGACAGGTGGTTGTAATCCGAATTTCCCTGTATCGGTTCTACAAAGAAGTCGGCCTTCTCAATAACATCTTCGGCTATCCCCCACCCCGTTCCAAACACGATGAGGAAGGCCTCGCTGCTTTGTGATATCTTTTCCCCCATATCTTCACAGGTCAGGGAACTGCGCCGGGGAGAGGCACTCGTAACCACCACATTGACCCTTTCCCCTGTTTCCTGTGACAGGGCCAGTATGGTGTCGTCAAGTGTATCCTCCACCCTCACGATGTCAAAGGCCTGTTTTCTCGAAGGGTTGTAGGTAACGCCATATCCCTTCTGCCAGTGATGCAAGATACGTTCTACGAACTTTTTTTGCTGTTCTATCGGCGTTATGATGTAAAACCGTTTCACGCCGTACGTCCTGGCGGCCCGCGATATATCGTGTATATCCATATTGGTTACCGCCGTCGTCACGATATCGCCTCTCTTGTTGTAAACGGGGTAATGTAAAAGAGCAATGTACAGGTTTTCAGAGCGCATTACACACATCCAGGGTCCTCTGCCCTCAGTTCCTCAAGTACCCTTTCATCTTCTTCCGTGAGATCGGCCTGCCTGAGCATATCCGGTCTTCTGTTCAGGGTTCTTCTGAGGGATTCCCTGTGCCGCCACTCATCTATCTTCTTCTGATGCCCCGAAAGGAGCACGTCCGGAACCTTCCAGCCTTCGTACTCTCGGGGTTTCGTGTAGTGAGGTCCTTCCAAAAGCCCGGTCGAAAAAGAATCGTACAGCACCGATTCGCTGTTCCCCACAAAGCCTGGTACAAGACGGGAAACCGCGTCGACCACGATCATTGCGGGCAACTCCCCGCCGCTCAGGACATAGTCCCCTATCGATATCTCTCTATCAACCAGATGCCTTCTGATTCGTTCGTCTATCCCCTCGTAGTGCCCGCATATCAGGACAATCCTGGAATAGTGAGAGAGATCCTCCGCGATCTTCTGCTTGAACGGCTCCCCCTGCGGTGAGAGAAGGATGACGCATGCCTTGTCCCCGGCGGGAGCGATGGCTTTCAGGGCACATGCGACAGGCTCTACCTTCATGACCATCCCGCCACCCCCTCCGTAAGGGGTGTCGTCTGTCGTCCTGTGTTTGTCCCTGGTGTAATCCCTGATATTATGAAGGTTTACTTCTACGAGACCCTTGCCTATGGATTTTTTTATGAGACTGCTGTCAAGGGTGGATTGAAACATTTCCGGAAAGACGGACAAGATATCAAAAGCAATCATTCTAAAGCCCTTCGGGCAGCCTCACGACCATAAGGCCTTTTTCAATGTCGATCTTTCGTACCACATCATCAAGCGCCGGGATGAGGATCTCCCCTACACCGCCGTTGCAGATATAGACATCGTTACTTCCCGTCGGCAGAATTGTTGTGATTTGCCCCAATCTTCGACCCTCTTCCGTAACAATATCAAGCCCTATGATATCTTTCCAGTAGTATTCGCCATCTGGAAGTTTTTCCGGGGGGATAAAGACGGATTGCCCTACCAACTCACCGGCTGTCTCCAGTCCTTCGATACCTTCAAGTTCAAGAGAAAAGGAGCCTCCTTTAACGCGGAGGTATCTCACGTTGAAAGAGAATACATGCTCGATATCTTCACCGACGAAGACACTCGCCAGCGCTTCAAGCCCTCGTGCCGGGTCGCAATATGAAAGAACCTTAAGCCGGCCTTTAAGACCGCTGGGTTTAACTATTTTACCTATCTCTATCAGATCATTCACTTATTCTATAATTTCGAGAACCGCCCTTTTGTGTATCTTGGATGACGCCGCGCTCAAGATGGTTCTCATTGCCTTTGCGGTTTTTCCCTGTTTTCCTATGACTTTTCCCAAGTCATCCTTTGCAACTCTCAATTCGATGACAGAAGTCTGCTCACCGACCACCTCGTTACACACGACATCATCAGGATAGTCTACCAAAGCCTGAGCCATATACTTTACCAGTTCTTTCATCGCAGCATCCCTCCTCGTGATTATCGGAATAAGTAAGATGAAGATGGTTTCGTACTACCCCAACCCTATACCTGTGCTTTTTCAGCTTCTTCTGTTGTTTGTACAAGCCCCTTCTTTTTAAGAAGACTTAATACTGTCTGTGTCGGTTTGGCTCCCTTTGACAGCCAGTCCGCCACCCGGTCTTCCTTTATGTTTATCTCAGCCGGGTCCTTCAAGGGATCGTAATTCCCAACTATTTCGATGAACCTTCCATCCCGTGGTGCCTCGTTTTCAGCCACCACAATTCTGTAGAATGGTTTCTTTTTTGCGCCCATTCGCGTCAATCTTATTTTAACTGCCATTCTGCGGGTTATCACCTCCTGATATTTTTGGATTAACGATCACTCCTAGCACATGTTTTGTTTTATTTAAAGGGTAAATTTCCCCTCATCATCGATTTCATGCCGCCCTTTGCTAACTTTTTCATCATCTTTCTCATTTCTATGTAGTTCTTGAGAACCTTGTTGACATCCTGCACCGTGGTGCCGCTCCCTCTGGCGATCCTCTTTCTTCTCTGACCGTTTATGATCTTGTGGTTGATGCGTTCCTTCTCGGTCATGGAATCAATGATGGCGGTTGTCTTGACCATCTCTCGTTCATCCGGTTTTGCGTTCTTCAGGGCCTTTATCTTTCCGAGACCCGGTATCATCCCGAGAATATCCTGGAGCGACCCCATCTTCTGTATCTGCGCCAGCTGCTTTTTCAGATCGTTCAGGGTAAATGAATCCTTCCGGATCTTTTTTTCGAGCTCTTGAGCGGCCTTTTCATCTATTGCCGTCTGGGCCTTTTCGACCAGGGTCAGGATATCGCCCATGCCGAGAATCCTGGACGCCATGCGTTCCGGGTGAAAGATTTCCAGGGCGTCGGTCTTTTCACCCATGCCGATGAACCTGATCGGTTTCCCGGTGACCTTTTTCAGGGACAGCGCCGCTCCGCCGCGCGCATCGCCGTCCATCTTTGTCAGCA
Organism: uncultured Syntrophaceae bacterium; assembly: GCA_964571315.1. GTDB lineage: Bacteria > Desulfobacterota > Syntrophia > Syntrophales > UBA2210 > UBA6078. The sequence goes on along the minus strand of CAZNBR010000070.1, from coordinate 6,330 downwards.
CAACGCCATCTATGTTCAGCAGGGCATCAAACGTCTCGGCCACCGATACGGCATCCTGCCCCGTCATGGCATCGGCGACAAAGAGTATCTCAGACGGATTGACGGCATCTTTTATCCGTTTCAATTCGTCCATCAATTCGTCATCGATGTGCAGCCGACCCGCGGTGTCGATGATCAGGGCATCAAAGCCGTTCGCCTTTCCATCTTCAACGGCATCAACGCAGATCTGTACCGGGTCGCTTTGGCCCTGTGAATCATATACGTTCGCATTGATCGCCTCTCCGAGTATCTGTAACTGCTTGATGGCTGCGGGGCGGTAGACGTCGACGGAGACCAGGGAGACCCTGTGGCCCTGATTTTTCAGGTGGCGGGCGAGTTTCGCCGCGGTGGTTGTCTTGCCGCATCCCTGAAGGCCCACCAGCATGATGGGAGCGGGGAATCGGTTGGAGAGGTTCATGTGGCTGCTTTCTGTTCCCATCAGCTCGACGAGCCTGTCGTGGACGATCTTGACTATCTGCTGCCCGGGGGTTATGCTGTCCAGGACCCCCCGACCGATCGCTCGTCCACTGACATCTTCGATAAATTCCTTGGTTACCCGAAAGTTGACATCCGCCTCAAGGAGCGCCATCCGGATATCCTTCATCGCCGCCTTGACGGTTTCTTCGTCGAGTACGCCCCTTCCCCTGAGTTTCTTGAAGACTGTGTCCAGTTTCTCGGTCAGATTTTCAAACATGGCCGTTTATTCCGATTCTCTGTTCTTTATGATAAGGCACTTGATGCCCTTTATCTTCTTTTCCAGAAGGGATCCAACCGTTCTGGCCGCATCATATGTGTCAAAGCCCTGAAGTTTTACACGGAACCACTTTCCGCTTGATTGCAGATTGATCTCATCCACCCGTGGAGTATACCCCATACGGGACAACTTCTCCCCCAAGGCCCCCGTCATGCCTTTGTCCCTGAAGGATGCTATCTGGATCGTGTACGGGCCGTCTGCCTGGTTTTTTTCAGGTGGAGTATAGGTGTCAGGGGAGGGGCCCTTCCTGTCCGTGAAGGTTTCTTTTACGTTGTCACCGGTTTCCTTGAGTGTGTCGTAAAAGGTAAACTCGACCTTCTCTTCCCGTTTAACCGTATCCGGGGTGACATCACGTCCAGCCGTATCCGGTTGGATATCCATGCTTTTTGTGATTGTTTTCCTTATGGCGCCCGGTATGCCCCTGGCAATCTTCTCCGGATAGCTCTCAATATTTTTCCCGACCATCACCCCGCATACGAAGGAAAACAGCAAAACCAGGGCGAGGACAAAGGTGAAGAACGTCAGGCCGGATCTGCCCAGCTTGAATTCGAACTCTCCGGTTTTCTGCGACATCGATGTACCCTTGTCCGGAATTTGAGCCGTGGAGACTCAAATCTCACATACGTTCTGGTGCGGAAACGCCCAATAATTTTAGGGCATTCCGGATTACTATACCAGTAGATTTAATCAAAAACAGCCTCGCCTTTGTCAGCTCGGCGTTGTCTGAGACAACCTTGTGCTTGTTGTAAAAACTGTGAAAGACGGAGGCAAGATCGTTGATGTAGTAGGGTATGCGATGTGGTTCAAGCGCCTGTGCGCTTCCTTCAACCATCTCCGGGAATGTGTCGATTATCCTGATAAGTTCATGCTCTTCCGCAGCGGTAAGGAGGTCGAGCCTGATGTCGCCGTAGACCGGGATCCGGTACCCTTGCTCCACGGCGTTCCTCATGATACTGCAGATCCTGGCATGGGCATACTGCACGTAATATACTGGATTTTCGTTTGACTGCGCCTTGGCAATCTCCAGATCAAAGTCGAGGTGGCTGTTAGACCTCCTCATTAGAAAATTATACCTGGCCGCGTCTTTTCCCACCTCGTCGGTTACCTCCCGTATGGTGACAAATTCATCCGCCCTGGTGGACATGGGAACGGGAACGCCACCCCTGAGAAGGTTCACCAGCTGGACCAGGACAACTCCGAGGTCTTCCTTTTTCCTACCGAGGGCTTGAATGCACGCCTGCATCCGCGGTATGTACCCGTGATGGTCCGCTCCCCATACATTTATGACCCTGTCAAAGCCCCGTGAATATTTGTTGAGGTGATAGGCGATATCGGCCGCAAAATAGGTGGGTTCACCATTTTCCCTGACAACGACCCGGTCCTTCTCGTCACCGAAGTCCGTCGTCTTGAACCACAGTGCTCCCCCCTCTTCGTATATGAACCCCTCTTTTTGAAGTCTCTGAAGGATCTTTGCCACGTCGCCATCCCTGTACAGTTCCTTTTCGCTGAAATAGCGGTCGAAGATCACGCCCAGCGTCTCGAGGTCTTCCTTTATCCCGCCGAGGATGGAGTCTGCCGCATACTCTGTCATAAAGGGGATCGCCCCCGTTTTGTCTGAACGGAACTTGTCTCCGAACTTGTCGTGTATCTCCCGGGCAAGCTCCGTGATATACCCCCCCTGGTAACAGGTTTCGGGGAAGGAGACGTTTTCTCCCATCAGTTCCAGATACCGGTAGTACACGGATTCTCCCAGCATGTTCATCTGGTTGCCGGCGTCGTTTATGTAGTATTCTCTGGAGACGGAGAACCCCGATGCCTGGAGAATGCTGGCGATCACATCGCCGATGACGGCGCCCCTGGCGTGCCCTATATGGAGGGGGCCCGTGGGGTTGGCGCTTACAAATTCCGCCTGGACCTTGGAGCCCTTTCCGATGTTGGATTCGCCATACCGGTCTCCGAGCTCGTCTACCTCCTCCAGGAGGGCGGCCCATGCGTTGGTTTTGATAAAAAAGTTTATAAACCCGGGCCCGGCTATCTCTATCTTGTCGACAATCTGTTCACTGTCGTCGATATTCTCGACGATGCGCTCGGCTATCCTGCGGGGGGCCTCTCTCTGGCCTGATGCAAGCACCATGGCGATGTTGGATGCGTAATCGCCGTGAGCGCCTTCTCGCGGAAGCTCCATTTCTATGAAGGGAATGTCCGTTTCTTTCAACGTCCCCTTTTTAAGGCAGGAATTAATCGATTTCTTCAGTAGTTCGATAAGTTTCTTTTTCATATCAGATCTTCTCTGTGGTGTAGAAAACGAAAAAGTTGGCCCGGAGGCCAACCTTTTTAATAGATTTCGAATGACACGCTTCTATACGGTTTTTATCTTTCCTGTCAGCTCGGTTTTTGTTCGTTTTGTTCTATTACATCGATATCTGCATCCTTGATGGCAAGATCTCTCGTGAAATCAGGGCAATGGACCCTCCCGCTGGAATCCTTGGAAACGGAAAACCGCTTTGCACAGGTTCCCCTCCACGCGCATACGGAGCAGTATCTCTTTTGGGTACCCATAAGTCTTTCCTTCCGGCTCTTCAATTTTCAACCTGCCGGGTCAATATATATATATATAGCCTTTCCAAGTCAAGAAGTTTTGGTGGTTTTCTGCAATTTGGAGTGATTGATGACCTTGGTTTCTCTTCGTGAAAGTGGTTGACAGAAGGACTCTTTTTTTCTATATTTCCAAGAATCTATTTACCGGTGGTATCTTTATTATGAAAAAACTGATTCTGATGATGGCCATGATCCTTTCGTTTTTTGTATTTCCCGTTACCGGTGACGCCTCATATCGTATTCGGCTGAAAAATGGAGGAGAATTTAAGACTCTCAGGTACTGGAGCGAAGGCGACCAGATAAAATTTTACATCTATGACGGGATTGTAGGTATTCAAAAGGATTCAATCAGAAAGATAGAAAAGACAACATCGGAAAACATGCTGTATGGAAGATCGGTCAGCTATCAGAAAAAAGAAGAAATATTTTCCAAAGCGAATAACAGCACGGATAAGAAGGCAGAAGAGAAAATAGATCTTACGTACTATAGGGAAAAAAAGTCACAGCTGGAAGCTGAACTAAAAGAAGCCTTGGATAGGGTGCGAGAAGCTACTAAGAATAGAGATTCAAAAGCCAAGGAACAAGCGAGAGACGAGGCAAAAAAGATTTCCGCGAAGATGTACGATCTTACTGCTGAGCTGACAAAAAAGAACAATGGGAAAATGCCCGAAGGCTGGTGGGAGAAAAAATAGATCACCAGACTCTGGATAGTGGTCTATTTTATGTTTATTCTCTCCTGAGAGAATCATCTTTCCAGGAAAGAACAGCTATTGTATAGTTGGTAAGAGATAAATATTTATCCTTTATGGCTTCGTCAAAGTAAAACTCTCCGGAATTGTGAATCGTTGCCGTATTCCCCCAGATCAGACCGTAAACGCCGGCTGTATTCTTCAACTCTACGTGGGCATTCGGAGCGTAAATCATTCCCTTAAAATCACTCGAGTGCTTGAAGACAATATCCTGAGAGGAATTTGAGAAGATTGAAAAGTCGGTTGGTTGGGATAAGTTATTTATGGCAGAACCGTTTTTTGCCTCAAGTTCACCATCTTCCGCGTCGACAATTCCGTTGAGGTAGATATTGACTGGTCCGGAAGTCGCATCTATCTCAAGAGTTGAACCATTTTTCAGGATAATGCTGGTAACATAATAATCGCCTGCCGTCAGTGTCAATGTTTCTCCGTTGCTGAGGTCTATCGCTGTAGCTCCTTCGAGGGGAGAACCGTCACCTGCGGTGCCGTTGTCATTTGTGGTAACAATGTCAATGAACTTATCGTAGAGTTCGGATGTCGGATCGTTTGCTCCCAGCGGATCCGGATCAACATGTCCTACCGTTGTGCCGGCCTCGCCAGTGACGGTAGGAGTTCCCGTATCGGTCCATATGGCGTCAACCGGCGGATCGGAGGTATCTGCTCCCAAGGCGAGATCGCCGTCGATGTACGTCGCCATATTGGAGCTGATCCCTGTATTGCTGCCGATGTCGGCTTCTCCGGTGGATGCGCCGGGAAAGGTTGTCGGGTCGGGGTTGGGGGTATCGCGTGAGTCATAACTGTAAATCTTCGCGTCCGATTTGAGGTCCAGCGTTCCATTGGTGAAGAGGCCATAATCAAAAGCGCTCTTTTTCTCTAATGAGAGAACAACCTCAATAACCACCTCTGAATTATTGGGTCCATGCCCCGTGACCAGAAAACTGTACCTGTCGCTTCCCAGTGACGTTAACACAGTTGGAAGGGTGAAAGAAAATCCGCTTGGTGTCGAATAATTCAGAGGTATCGGACTTGCCGCCAAATCGACCGTAGTGGAGTCAGAATCATCCAAATCGCTGGCCAGACTCTTCAGTACGTACTGGACACCGGCATCCGCATCATAAAAGGCCTGCCTGTTTGTTTTGTAATTACTGCTGATCCTCAGATCTGTCGAGGTCTGCATGACGGCCGTGGTGCCCAGGATGATCAAGGCGGCGAGCAGCAGGAGAGCGGTAACGAGCACCATCCCCTTTTCGTTGCCTGATATTGCATCGATCTGTTTTTTTATCCTCATGAGGTGTTGACCCCCTTTACAGGCCGAGATTTCTCGGGGTTATAACGGATGTCAGTGTATATATCCGGTACCCGCCATTGGGCGTGTAATCCGGATCGGGTCTGGCGGTCTGCACGGTGATGGTAACTTGTATCCGACGTATATCCGCTGCAGTAGCGGGTGTGCCGCCACTCGCGTCCCAATATTGAAATGCGAGGGATTGAACATGTTCGGCAACCGGTTGATTGGTGGCAGTGGCCGTCGACTTTCGACCGAGTTTTTGTATGCCGTCTGACGTGTAGAGGGAATAGGTAATATTCTCATTCGGATCATCTGTATCTCCATCGGACGCATCGGAGCCGGATGTGCTCGTTATATCGAGGGTGAAATTAATGGAACCGGTCGCGGCACTGACAATCCCCGCCCCCGCCGAGCCGAGGGGGTCGTATGCTGCCATCCGTATCTCTCTGATCATGAGATCCATGGCGGCCCTGGCATTCTGCTGCATCTCGGCGATCTGTTCCTGCGTACCAAAGGTCTTGTTATGCACGGTGAAGACGCCGTACATGGCGCCGAGGAGAACGAGTCCGACGGCCATGGCGATCAGCAATTCGATCAGAGTGAAACCACGGTCGCTTTCCGGGGACGAATGGAGCGCTTTTCTGCTTTTTCTCTTGAGCTGTTCCATTACTCCGCCACCAGTGTCTTGAGCGTAACGTTGTGTGTAGTGCCTTTCCATGGAAATGCCACCGCAACCTCGATGGTTTTCATGCCGGCGGCAGGTGAACCCGGGGTGGCCGTCCATGTCCTCGTGTAGATGGACTCTTGCGTGTCGGAACCGGATACGATGCTTGGATAGGCCGTACCCTTCAACTCCTCCATCTTGTCCTGGGCCAGTGTTGTGGCGGTGGTAATCTCCTTGC
>CAZNBR010000069.1:0-10536 GCA_964571315.1 uncultured Syntrophaceae bacterium | reverse complement strand
CAGCGGAACCGAGCCCCCCACCAGGCCGGTACCCAGGCCCCGCGGCGTCACGGGGAATAAATGCCTGTTCGCCAGACGCAGCAGCGCCTGGATCTGCCGCGCCGAGGTCGCCTCAACGACAAGATCGGGGATCCGCGCGTCTTCCGCCGCGTCCTTTCCGAATTCGGTCAGTTTTTCAGGGTCCTGCATGACCGCGCCGGGTCCGACGGCCTCTTTGATTTCTCTGAGAATTTCGTCAGTTATAGGTGTGTATGCAGGCATGGCAGCAACCCTGTCTAGCCGTACTGTTCAAAACCGGGGAGGTGGAGCCGGGTCTCCAGACGACGGAGCATCCAGGCGGCCACTGAAGTCAGGATCAGATAAACCGCCCCGATCACCATGAAGGTTTCGGTGTATCTGAAGCTGTCGGAGGCGATGATCTTCCCTTGACCGGTTAGTTCGATGCAGGTTATCATGTAGGCCAGCGACGAATATTTTATCAGGTAGATGATCTCGTTTCCACACCCCGGAAGCGCCCGACGGAATGCCTGGGGGAGGGTGATGAAGAGGATCATCTTGATTTGTGAAAAACCGAGCGCCCGCGCCGCCATCGTCTGCCCCGTCTTGACGGACAGGAAGGCGCCGCGCACATACTCCGACTGGTAGGCCCCGCTGCACAGGGAAAACCCGATCACCGCGGCGACAAAGGGGGGCAGGTAGATCCCGATATAGGGGAGACCGAAATACCATATGAAGAGCTGAACGACGAGGGGAAACCCTCGAAAAATGAGGACGAAGCCATTAGCGATCGCCTTGATAAGGGGGTTTCCGTAGACCCTCAGCGCCCCGATGGTGAACCCTATGATAATGCCGAAGAGGGCGGAGGGAACGATCAGTTGGACGCTGACCCACAGCCCCCCCATAAGGGCGGATACGACGTCCGGTTGGAAGAAAAAGAGTTCTCTCATAATCAGGATGAGGAGTTTCCGTACATCTCGGTTATTTTGGAGCAGAATTCCCTGGTCCGGGGAAATTCGGCCTTATACAGTATCTTCTCCGGGGGGCCTGTCTCAATAATAGAGCCATCCTCCAGAAAGATAAGTTCATCCGCCAGTTCACTCGCGAACCCGATATGATGCGTGGACATGATCATGGTCATGCCGTTTGATCTCAGGGTCCGTATGACATCCAGAACCTCCGATATCAATTCTGGGTCGAGGGCAGACGTCGGCTCGTCGAGGAGTATGATCTCCGGGTCCATGGCGAGGGCGCGCGCGATAGAGACACGCTGTTTCTGTCCCCCGGAAAGTTCGGCAGGATACTGATTCATGTAGCTCTTGAGTCCGACCCTGTCCAGTTCGAGAACGGCCCTGTCTCGCGCCTCACTCCTGTTCAAGCCCTTGACCCGTACCAGGCCTATCTGAACGTTGTGAAGGGCCGTCAGATGATCGAAGAGGTTGAAATCCTGGAATATCATCCCCACCTTCTGGCGGTAGTCATAGAGCTCCTTTCCCTTGGCGCGCAGTATCTCCTTCCCGTCAAGCCATATACGCCCCCTGTTCGGCTTGATCAGAAAGTTGATGCACTGCAGGAGGGTGCTCTTTCCTCCCCCGGACGGCCCGATAAGGACCTTGAGCTCTCCCTTGTTGATCGACAGAGAGGCATCCTTGAGCACCTCCTTTTTGCCGTACCACTTCGTCATGTGTTCGATTCTGAGAATGGGAATCGTATCAGCCATATAAAAATCCTTATATCGTATCAGCCATATAAAAATCCTTATGAGGAATACCCCGGAATCCGTACCTTCTCTTCCAGTATCCGGAGGCCCTTGGTCCCCAGATAGGTCATGATCAGGAACATAACCCCCGCCGCAAAGTACAGGGGGAGATGCTCATAGGTCCTCGAGGCGACGAAATGCGCGCGGGCCATCATCTCCATGACCCCCAGGGCATAGGCGACAGCGGAGTCTTTCAGGACGATGGAATACTCGTTCGACCAGCCCGGGATGGACAGGCGCAGGGCCTGCGGCAGGACAATCAGGAGGACCGCTTTCCGGTCGCTCATGCCGAGGGCACGGGCAGCCTTCATCTGCCCCTCGGGCAAAGACATGATGGCTCCCCGGAATATCTGGGACTGGTAGGCCGAGCTGATCATTCCCAGAACAATTACGGAAACCGTAAACGCCGATAGATTGATGTGCAGGAGGGAACAAAGGCCGAAATAGAAGAGGAAGAGCAGGACAAGCAGAGGCACTCCGCGGAAAAACCACACGTACACGGCTATCAGGCGGCGCATCCACCTGCCGCCGTAGACCTGCCCAACGGCAAGATGAATGCCCACAATCAGGCCCAGCATCATCGCCCCCGCGACGACCGCTATGGTAACCAGCGATCCCCGCAGAAGATACGGCAGGGCGCCGTATACTACGATCAGGCTTTCCGTCATTCAATCTCCCGGCATATAAAACAGGGAAGGCACCAGGATACCCCCTGATGCCTTCCATAAAAGTCCATGCGTGCGAGCGTCCATGGACGCGACATCTATTATGGTTTGTATTTTTTCTTTAATTCTTCCCAGTAGGGGGAAGCCATCAGCTGTTTCAGTCCTTTGTTCATCATGTTGAGAAGTTCGGTGTCTTCCTTGCGAACGGCATATCCGAAGTCCTCGCTAGGCATACCGAATTCCCCTATGATCTTGACGGGTTTCTTCCTCATGGCGTCTTTTGCGGGAGCATCATCCATGGCGGCCCCGACGATGCGGCCGTTCAGGACATCCTCAACCGCGAGGGGCGCCGAGTCATATTCCACGAGCACGAAGTTCTTCCCCTTTTTGATCAGGTTTTCTTTCATCCATTTCGCTTCGGTGGTGCCCCTCTGAACGCCGACCTTGTTTCCATTGGACAGCAGTTCATCCACCGACTGGGTGCACCCCTTCGGGGCCACGATCACCTGGGCGATATTCCAGTAGGGGAGGGTAAAGTTGACCTGCTCTTTTCTCGTGTCGGTGATGCTCATCCCGGAGGCGACCATATCGATCTTCTTTGCGCGCAGGCTCGGGATGATGCCGTCCCAGTCCATCGGCTTGTGCGTGACCTTGAAACCCATTTTCTTTGCGATCCAGTCGACCGACTTTACATCAAAGCCGTCCGGAACACCGTTTTTGTCGACATAGGCAAAGGGTGGAAAGTTGGCATCGATACCGTTGATGTACACCTTTTCCTTTGCGAGACAGGTGGCGCCACCGGCAATGAGAGAGACAGCCATGCATAAAACCAGAATTCTAACTATTCTTTTACCCATGAAAAGTCCTCCTTGTATGTACGCGTTGAAACCATACAGCCGACATGCAAGCATACGAACCGCGCCCAAAAAATATATGGTGGAGATGAGGGGGATCGAACCCCTGGCCTCGGCATTGCGAACGCCGCGCTCTCCCAGCTGAGCTACATCCCCACTGAAATACACCTGCGTAACTTCCGGTGATTAATATCCCACATCAAGAGTATGTGTCAAGAAATTGTTGACCCGCCCCGGGGCTTTCAGGGAAAGACCCCCATCGACCGTGACTTTTCGTATACGGCCCGGGCCTTCTCATGCAACCCCTCGATCTCGCACAATTTTACAAGGCTGAGACAGTAAAAGGGGTTGCACGGATCCGCCGCAACGGCTTTTTCAAAGGCCTCTATCGCTAGAGCATGATGATTTTCGCCGGCAAGCATGTTTCCCAGACGGTTGTAATATCCCCCTGCGGAGACCGGGTCAAGCCGAACCGCTCCTTCGTACGCCATCCCGGCGTCATCCAGCAGCCCCTGCCTGATGAGTACATCACCGAGGCTGCAATGGACGAGGGGCTGATCGGGACGACTCTCCAGCGACCTCTTCAGGGCCTTCTCTGCGCGGTCATGCTGCCCCGCCCGGGAAAGGGCGCTTCCCAGAGCGCCGTAGAACCGGTGCGCATCCGAAGGTTCTATCGAAATCGCCCTGTTGTAGGCGTCTTCAGCGCCGTCGTAGTCTCCGGCCGCACTGTGGGCGTCGCCGAGGCGGCAGAAGAGCGCCGGGGCATCCGGTTCCATCTCTGTGAGCATCGCAAAGACCTCGACGGCCCTGTCCGGGCTCCCCGCCTCCAGATACGCGTCTCCAAGGGTGGTCAGGAGAGAAACGTCATCGGGCTGCACGGCAACCGCCCTCTCGCAGATGGCAACGAGGCGTTTGAAGTTGCCTTCCTCTCGGTATATCCGAACCAGTTCATCGAAGGCAAAACCGGTGAAGATCTTCCCCCCCAATTCTTTTTCCAGAAGGCTCTCCAGACAGCGGACGGCATCGGATACTCTTCCGCTGTCCCGGTAGGCCCAGGCCAGGGACATGACGATCGAATCGTTTTCCGGGTGTATCTCGGCGAGCTTGAGGTACAGCTCAATCGCTTCCTCGTGCCGTCCCACGCGCATGTACTGATCCGCGCGATCATAGAACTCGTCGATTTCTGTCTTCTCACTCATAGGCGATTTTTTTGCCCCGGCCGCATCGGGCCGCCTTTCATCTGCGGGTTAACGAAAAAAGGGTTGCGACAGTAACAATCACAACCCCCTCGGTTTTTTCTGGTGCCGGAGCTCGGAATCGAACCGAGATGCCCTTGCGGGCGGGGGATTTTGAGTCCCTTTTTATACACCTTGTCGCTGCTTGACGTTGTTTGTGTAAGTATTGTTATGTTGACAATCACTATCTCTTTTGCTAGTTTAATCCCTCGTACATTGTATTGAGTTTGTCACAAAACACTTACATTATACTTACAACCTAAAACGAGGGATTAAAAATGAAACCAAAAATTGCACCTGTAAAGCTCACAAAAGGTATTGTTGAAAGTATCAAATTACCGGAAAAGGGTCAAAGGTTTTTATGGGACATAGAGCTTAAGGGTTTTGGTGTCCGGCTTACACCTACAGCACGAACTTACATTGTTCAGGGTCGTGTTGCTGGCGGTGATCGTCGCGTTACCCTGGGTAAGCATGGCGTCTTGACCGTACAACAGGCACGGAAACGGGCGCAGCAGGAACTATCCAAGATGTCCGAGGGGAAAGACCCCTCAAAGGAAAAGAAGCGCAGAGAGGCCCAAGGTGTGACGCTGGGGCAGGTTGTTGAAGCATATCTCAAAGACCGGCGCTCCCTGAAGGAATCTTCCCGGGCCGATATCCTGAAGCACCTCAATGGTTCCTTTTCTGATTGGAAAGACAGGCCGATAATTGCAATGACCCGCGAAAAGGTATTGACTCGTTTTCGTGAACGGAGTGACAAGTCGCCCGCACAAGCAAATCTCTCATTCAGGTACCTTCGTGCTCTCTGCAATTATGCCATAGGAGCTTATCAATCCGAGGGTGTATCTATTATCTCCCAGAACCCTGTCAAGGCAATCTCTGATCTGAAAATGTGGAATCATATCACACCACGTTCCGGGCGTATACCTACAGACCGGATCGGGGTAGCATGGAATATGCTTCAGGAACTACGTGCAGACCCCTTCCAGACCACCATAAGCAGGACAATGGCCGATGCTGTGACCTTCTTATTACTCACAGGATCAAGATGGTCTGAAATGGCTTCCTTGACCTGGGATCGGGTAAACCTTGAAGAAGGGTACTGGTACATCCCGGATCCCAAAAACCGCGAACCTGTTACCTTCCCCCTCTCATCGGTTGCGGTGGACATGCTGAAGGATCGACCGCAAAAAGGGGAACATGTCTTTCCCGCACGAACAGCTACAGGGCATATTGTTGAAGCGCGAAGTGTACTGAAAAAGGTATCAGAGGCGGCGGGCATTCATATTACCGCCCACGACCTCCGGCGAACTTTCCGGGCTATTGCCGGGGAATGTGGGATTGACTTCTGGAAAACAAAGCTTCTCATGGGGCATAAAATATCCGGAGATGTGACCATTACACACTACACCGAGACGAACGACCTTCGATATCTGTCAAAGGAAATAAATCTTATCGGGCAATGGATCACGAAACAGGGGGCCATTGAAGCCGCCGGCAATGTGGTTTCGATATCCGCGGCGAAAGGGGGCAAGAGATGAAAAAAACAACTACTCAAGACGGAGTTTTTGTACATGAATCAATTTCATGCTCTGATGGTGCCACACCCTATGAAAAAAGCATGGAGATGAAAAAAATACTACAAGAAACCGCAGACCATAACACTTCCGCCTATATTTTAAAAAAGCTTAAACTATACGCGCTTGCGAGGCTTGAGATATCAGGCAAAAAGCAAGACGCCGCCGACCGGCAGCGACAGGATTGTAAAAAGATACTTGAAAAAACTGAATTTCTTGCGGCGATAATCGAGCGCCCAGAAACAAGTCAGGACTTTCTTTATACACAATTTTATGACCTGGGGTTACTTGCACAGCGGGCCGACATTCGGCCCCTGGAACCTTCTGTTTTTAGGGGCATTCGACATAGCAAAGACCAGGCAAGCAGGAGGGGCAAGCGGCAGACCTGGGGAGGAAAAAATCGCGAGCAAATACGAGTACGCAACGAAGAGATCACGAAAGCATTCAAAAAAAGCAAGCTGAATCCGTCCAACTTTTCCCAAAAATACGCTTCAAAATATGGCCTGAAGCCCAGACGCATCAGGGACATCCTCAAAAAAGCACTTGGCAGTTTACCCGGTTAAGTGCCAACTTTCTCAACACTTCCGCATACTTACGCTTGACAATCATTGCGCAATCCCTTATCATCTAATCAAAACAAGATGGATGAAGGAGGCGTTATGCTATTGCTGAGAACAACCGAAGCGGCCGAAACCCTCGGTATCGCCAAGACCACCCTCGACACCTGGAGGTCCAGAGGCGGGGGGCCTGTTTACATCAAATACGGGAGGGCCGTCCGGTATCGGCGAGAGGACCTAGAACGATTCATGAACGAGCGTATCCGTGCGAACACGTCCGGGGATAGGAATTTCCGATAAAGGCAGGGTCCTGGCTCTGCTCTGCCCTTCCCCGGGCAAATAATTCCAGGATTCATGCGCTCCAGGAGGCGCATTATGGCAAAGAAGAACAGGCTACCGCCGTTTGTTTACATAACCAAAGAAATGTTGAAAAGCGACGCCTACAAAGAGTTAACAAACGCTTCGAGAACGGCTTTTTTGCTTTTAAAGGCTCAATGTTGCAAACCAGATCAAAGGGAAGTTATTTTCCCATATTCACACGCTGAGGAATATATGCAGAAACGAACTTTTGCGGGGACGATCAAACAATTGACCGAGATAGGCTTCATCCAGAAGAAACAATTGGGCGGGCTCTATCGAAGGACTAACATCTATTCATTCACTGATGGATGGAGGGCGTATAAGAAACCAGTGAGAGATATGGCATATTGTAGAAGGGGTATGCAAAAGCACACCGTCGAAAAAGGGAAAAAAGGGCAAACAGGTATGCAAAAGCACACCGTCGAAAATTGAAGGAGGGGCTTGACGGTATGCAAAAGCACACCGACGACGGTATGCAAAAGCACACTTGAGTTTAAAAAAAGTCGGAATTAAAGAGTAAGGGGAAGCTTTTACCGGGGGAATAGGGATGGTACCAAAGGAGAGACTAACGGTGGGACTCAGGGCGCTTAAACCATGTCGACACCCAGGATGCCGCAACCTATCCACTGAGGGCTATTGTGAGGAGCACAGGGCAGAGGGTAAGCCGTGGGCAAAGAAGCAGGAGCCTAAGAGAATGAGAGGGCGCAAGTCACAGGACAGGAGAAAGAGGATAGCAGAACGGGACGGGTTTATATGTCAAAGTTGTGGTAGAGTGACAGCATCGGGGATAGCAGATCATATCATCCCGCTGGCAGAAGGTGGTGAGGATGTAGAGGAGCAGATGCAGTGGATTTGTTGCTCATGCAGTGATATCAAAACTAAAGAAGAGAGTCAGAGGGGGAGAGGACAATGAAAAGGTTAATAACAATAGTTACGATTTTAATTGTAGGGATGTCGATATCAGCATTTGCGGGTACAAGCATAGAAGAGAGAGTAAGACAAAATACGGAATTGACGCTTAAATTATCTGAAGCGCAGTCAGCAGAAACTGCTGGAATCAGTAAAACGATGTATGAACTTTATGATTCAATAGCGAGAGATAGAAAGCGCGATAAAGAGTTTGAGGAGAAGTTTCGCGCCATACGAGCTAAACAGATAGACATGTTGACGGGAGCAATAACCGTCCTGGAAGAGAGATCAAAGCTATTGCTGAAAGCGACAATCGAATTACAAGAGAAAGTAAAACGTTTGGAAACGAATCAGGAAGAATAGTAGGTTTTATTAGGAACACACAGCTTGCATGCAGGAAGTGCAATGCAGAGAAGGGAGCGCAGATACTTGGACAGCTTCGACTATTTGGTTAATAAATACAGGGGGATAGGGGCGGCACTAAATGTATGCACTTTCCCCAATTCGTGAAACCTCAGTGGTCTCATACATAGAAAAAATTTCCTGTATGAATATTCGTTTGAACATTGAAAATCAGAAACGTGGTGAGGCTGTGGGTTCCCGGGCCGTTTGATTCTACGTTTGAACATTTGAGAGGTTGCCCTGGCCCCCACAAAGATGGTAGTATGAAACCAGTTTATAAGCGCCTGAAAGACCGGGAACAATGCCACGACAAGGAAAGATAGAAGAACTACAACGGGCAATAGAGGCCGAAGAAGAGCGGATCAATGACCGCTTCAGGGCCGGGAAGATTCCCGATAAGGAAGATTACCGGGAGATAGACCGGCTTAAAAGGGCTTTGCGATCTGAGCGGATACAGGCCACGAAAGAGGCCCGGCGGACGGACCCCCTGCTTACAGAGCGGTTTTCTGTTAAACTCCCAAAGGAAGAGTATGACAGACTCTTGGAAGTGGCAGAGGTCCGGGGCGTGAACATTTCTGATTTGATCCGGGGCCTGATTCGCGATCACCTGTTTGTGAAAGTGGGGGAAGAGGGCAAAAACAAGGGGTAAAGTGGAGCGCACCCTATAAAGAGAGGGTGAACGTCCCATAAGGAACATTATGTAAACTTTGGCAGGGATTGAGTAGTTGTCTTTTTGTGGATTTCACACACAACTTGTTGTTATTGTAGCTTTTTATTACCTCCACCTTTTCCGGTAATTCATGTTAGAAATTCCCGTGATAATGCCCGTTTATCGCATCGTAAGCTATCGTTTCGCTTAAAGGAGGGTACTATGAAAGTAAGTGGTGGATTCATAGTCATAGTTGCTTTGTTGGTGATGTTTGGTGCTTATGGAGTGTTGCATAATCCCCCCACAACTACCAAAAGCACGGTAACGGTTCCTGCAAAAACACCCGAGGAGCTTCGACAAGAGAGAATTGTCCAGCAATTTGACCAGTGGAACGGCTATCACAAACGATCTGTGGAGACAATAAAATCAACGATGAACAATCCCAAATCTTTTGAATATGTATCTACTCGTTACTGGGACAGGGGCGACCACATAGAAGTGGAGACAACCTTCAGGGGAACAAACGCATTCGGGGCAGTCGTCACAAATACCGCAACATTGGACTTTAAGCTTTCGGGGGAGTTGACATTTCAATAAAGAATAAGAGAGGACATAATGAGAAAACTATTGTTGATATTATTTTGTATCGTTTTTGTTTCTGTTTCTGCTTGCGCTAAGTATGCTAGGAATGATGTACAATTGTTAACTAGGGAAGAGGCGCTAAAGGCCAGGAATGAAAGTATCGCAGCTACAACGCGAATCTTTGAGAATGTCAAAAAGGAAGACGTGCTTATTGCTGTTGATAAAATCTTTCGTCTATGTGATGGGTCTGATTTTAAGCTCAACCATACTGAGAGTGCCGTCACCGGTTCACGAAGATGGAGTATATATCTTGTATTAAACGCAGTATTCGGTGTCGATAATTGGATTGTCACAGCGGACCAAATAGATGATAACGTTAAGGTCACAGTGTTGGTCAATTCATCTGCTACAACCATCGCTGTGCCGCTTGTGGGGGATACTGCACCGGACATTAACTCCACGATTCCAGGTAATGCCCTGTATGCTGTTTTTTTTAATCGTCTCGGCTACTTGCTTGGAGAATCAACTGAATGGTGGGATTGCGAAACAGCGAAAAAGAAAATTAAAGAACTAGGATTGAACGGAGAGATCGATCCTCTTTGTCACTTCACCGTCAAAGACGATAAACTCAAATAGCAGTATTAATGATAAAGCTATTGGAATATTTATTATATTTCCCCTGTTGTAAGGTCTAGGCGGTGGCCGAAAAGACCTCTGTCTATCCTCTCCATCGTTCCATTCCCCTACGATCATTTTAGAACAAGTACCACCTGATCCCTACCTGAAAGGCTCCTGAGAGATCGGGGGCCTTTTTTGTGTGCTCTTACATTTCCACAAAACACTTACAATGTACTTACATTTATTTTTCAGGCATAAGAAAGGGCTACAGCCTATTTGCCATAACCCTTTAATTTTATTTGGTGCCGGAGCTCGGAATTGAACCGAGATGGACTTGCGTCCGGGGGATTTTGAGTCCCCTGCGTCTACCAGTTT
>CAZNBR010000068.1:0-10733 GCA_964571315.1 uncultured Syntrophaceae bacterium | reverse complement strand
AACACCCTCACATCTTACCGGTATACTGACCCCGGCAACGCCTGCGATCAATCCACAATCCTGACGGTTCGAGAATTTCCTGCATACAGGACACGCCTGTCCGAGTTCCACCCAAAACAGCTGTTTTCATCAAGTGCGCACCGAAAAGAAGCGGCAAACGATCAGGTGCTGCGTTCGGCAGCAGGTGCACTCCCGTATCATGCACTACAATCCCCGTATACTGTGGTTTTTCTTATTGACATAGAAAAACGTTTTACCTATTATTAACTGGCACGAATGCGGCCAGTTTATTTTGCGGCCCTCGATGTAAAGAAAGAAGGAATCCAAAAAACAGAAAGAAAAGGGGGGGAAAATGAGAAACAGGAAAGGTCTTTTTGTCGTCGCTTTGTTTGTTATGGTGGTTTTCTTTGTTGTGGGGACGGCGGCCCAGGCCGCTGAGAAACGCTTGATTATTGCCACTGCATCTACAGGCGGCACCTGGTATCCGCTGGGTGGCGGCGTCGCTAATCTTATCAACAAATACATCCCTAATACTTCGGCATCGGCCAAACCATCGGGGGCTTCGGTGGAGAACATCCGCAACATCGGGTCCGGACGCATAGATCTGGCAATTGTCATGCCGGATGCCGCCTACTTCGCTTATACGGGCGAGGCTGACTTCAAGGCCCAGCAGAAGTGGGACAATCTTCGCGGTGTCTTTGCCTCGTACCCCATCGATGCCGATTTCTATTCGGTTGAAGGCACCGGTATCAAGACGCTTGCGGATCTGAAGGGAAAGAAGGTAGCGGTAGGTGCGGCCGGGTCCGGAACAGAGGTCTTCAATCGAATGGTCCTGGAGATGTACGGCATAAACTATGACAATATCAACGAGCAGTTCCTTTCCGCGCCCGAGGCTACTCAGGCCCTGAAGGATGGGACGACGGATGCCGCCATGTATCTTCTGGGGACGCCCGCCCCCACGATTATGGACCTTGCCACCCAGCGGAAGACCAACTTTTTGAGTATGGAGCCGGATAAGATCGAGGCCTTCTGCAAGAAGTATCCCTTCTACTCGCCTTCGAACATCAAGGCGGGAACCTACAAGGATCAGACAACGGATTTCACCACGGTCCAGTATTACGGTATCTTCATTTGCAGCAAAGACATGGATGAGCAACTGGTTTACGACATCATGAAGGCCGTTTTCGACCACCAGGACGAACTGGCCCAAATCCACGTAGCCTTCAAAGGCATCAAGCTGGAAACCGCGACCAAGAGTATTGCCATTCCGCTTCACCCCGGCGCGGAACGCTTTCTGAAGGAGCGGGGCGTAATCAAGTGAGGACGACGCGAAAGGACTTCATTCGGATCAAATGCTCAGGATATTGAGGCGTTCAGAGTGGGATGCATACTTGATCTCTCTGATGGTTTTCTTGATTCTGAGCTTCGGGAGATGGCCTGCTATGGGGTGGTCCGCCCAGCTCAACCTGGTGGTCGAGGCTGAGTTGGGTGGACAACGCTTTTACTGTCTTCCCGTTTCTCCGGGCGAGGTATTCCAGATCGAGTTTCTTCATTCCTACGATCGATTTCCTTTCAAAGAGCTATACAGGGTTGAGGGGCCTGAAGAGATACGGCTTTTCAGGATGGTCTTTCGGTCCATGCTTAACGGCCAGGGATTCGTGCATCCGGGTGCTCATGTCCGTACGGATGGATGGGGTGAAATCGACAATATCGCATCAAGTGATGAAAAAGTGGAGTTCATCATGGGCGGACGGGAAGATGCCAATCATCGATTGACGCTCCGGGGGGTTGAATACATGCTTTCAGATACCATCGAGCAGGGAACGCTTGTGGTGATCCGTGTGCAGGAGGCGCCCTGCAGCGGTTCTGTTTCTATGAAAAAGGGAGATCTTGATAATGCCAGATGATCATGCTGATCAGAAGACAGGAAAAGGACTGTTGGGCTGGATCGTGACTGTTGTAGCCCTGGCCATGTGCGCTTTTCACCTGTACACCGCCCAGTTCGGATTGATGCCGGCTGTTATCCAAAGGGGAATCCATCTCCTGTTTGGCGTGATGCTGGTCTTTCTGCTCTTTCCGTCGGGTAAGGGTACACGCTGGGGAAAATGGTTCAGGGTGCTCGACTATCTCCTGATGGCGGCGGGCGTTTTAGGCCTGGCCTATGTCGTCGGCCAATATAAGGACATCGTTATGCGGGGCGGGGCGGCAAACACCGCTGATTTGTTTTGGGGTACCATCGTCTTGGGTGTCACCATGGAGGCTACCCGCAGGGTCCTGGGACCGGCCCTCACCATCATCGCCGGGGTCAGCGTGATTTATGCCCTGATCGGCCAGCATATACCCGGTGATTGGGGACACCGGGGCGTGCTCTTCGACGAACTCATCGATTATCAGTTTCTGACCACCGAAGGGCTTTTTTCCATCCCCCTGGGGGCCTCGGCTAATTTCATCTTTCTTTTCATTCTCTTCGGAGCCTTTCTGGTGGGATCGGGGACGGGAGAGTTCTTCATAAAATTCGCCAACGCCATCGCGGGTCATATGCGTGGAGGGCCGGCCAAGGTGGCGATTCTCGCGTCGGCCACCTTTGGCACAATATCCGGATCGGCGGTTGCCAACGTTGTCTCCACAGGTTCATTTACGATTCCGCTCATGAAAAAAATCGGTTACCGGCCGGTCTTCGCCGGCGCCATTGAGTCCGTCGCCTCCACGGGGGGCCAGTTTATGCCCCCCGTCATGGGTGCTGCCGCCTTTATCATGGCCGATATGCTGGGGATCCCTTACCTCCGGGTCTGCGCGGCGGCCGCCATTCCGGCACTCCTGTATTTTTTTGCACTTCTTTACATGGTCCACATGGAAGCGTTGAGAAAGGGTCTTCAAGGGATTCCGCGGAATGAACTTCCGGTACTTTCCAGGGTTATGAAAGAGGAAGGGTATCTCCTTATCCCCGCCCCCTTTCTGGTGATCCTTTTAATCATGGGGTATTCCCCGATGAAGGCGGGATTCTGGGCCATCGTGGCCGTGCTTATAGTGAGCAGCTTCAAAAAGGCCAGCCGTATGGGATTCAAGAAAATCATTGAGACCTGTGAGCGGGGCGCAAAAGGGTCGTTGGAGGTCTTGACGGCCTGCGCCACAGCCGGCATCGTCATTGGCGTGGTCACACAGACGGGGCTCGGGTTGAAGTTCTCCAGTCTCGTGATCAATGCGGCGGGCGGATATCTCTTCGTTGCGCTGGTTTTCGTCATGATAACTTCTCTGATCCTCGGCATGGGGCTCACCACGTCAGCGGCTTACATCCTGACGGTGATCCTGGGAGGCCCTGTTTTGCAGAATCTGGGGATTGAGCCCTTGGCGGCCCATATGTTTGTCTTCTACTATGCCTGCCTGTCCTGCATTACACCCCCGGTAGCTCTGGCTGCCTTTGCCGGTGCGGGGATCGCGGGTGCACCGCCTTTTCGCACCGGTTTTGAGTCCATGCGTCTGGCCATCATCGCCTATGTGGTCCCTTTCATCTTTGTGTATCATCCCGTCCTGATCTGGTCCGGCAGCGGCTGGCAGATTTTGTTGGCTACCGTAACGGCTGTTCTGGGATGTGTGGCCATTGGCTCGGCGCTCATGGGCTTCATGGTCACCAGACTCAACTGGTTCATGCGGCTGGCCCTGCTTGTCGCGGCCTTCGCGCTCTTGGTGCCCGGGGGGAGAACGGACATCTGGGGTTTTGCGCTTCTTGTCGCCATCTGGCTTATCGATTATTTCCGCTCGCGTTCGGCGTCGAAAATTAAGGAGGAAGCCGCCCCGGGTTCATAACGAGAACACGTCCGAGATCGATTTACGTTGCAGCGGTTTCTGATCCTTAAGCAGGCGATCAGAATACGATGGTGATCATAATCCTCTGCGGCGCCACCTGCTTTACGGGTGTGTTTCTTGGTATCGGCGGGGGAGACGTGGTGACGGACTTCGTCATGGGGCTGGGATTGGGCAAGTGGGGAACGTTCCGGGTCATGATGGCGATTGTCTTTCTCCTGGGGATGTTCATCGATTGGATCGTCATCGTCCTCATCTGTTTTCCGCTCTTTCTGCCTATTGCAAAAGGAATTCGGTTCCGACCCGATCTGGTTTGCCATCATGATGGCGGTGAATCTCCTGTCGCCGCCTTCTTCTTTCCCCTTTTCTCCAACCGGGCAGTCTACCAGCAGTCGATATTCGGCCGTTTTTTGCCGCTGCGCCGGTCAGGCTCAGGCATTGAGCGCAGCCCGCACATGATCCACCGCCGCGTTTCCACGGGGTCGATCACGTCGTCGATCTCGAGGGTCGCCGCCATGTTGATCGCCTTTCCATGTTCGTAATGCATCGCCACCAGCTCGTCGAATCTCGCCTCTCGTTTTTCGGGATCGTCGATCGCGTCCAGTTCTTTCTTGAAGCCGAGCCGTACCGCTCCCTCGAGTCCCATGCCGCCGAACTCACCGGTCGGCCAGGACACGATGAGATCCGAATTGTGAAAACTTCCGCCGGCCATGGCCATGGCGCCGAGACCGTAGCCCTTGCGCAGCACAATACTGAACATCGGGATGCTCACGTTGGCACCATTCGTGAACATACGGCAGAAGTGACGCACCTGGGCCGACTTTTCCGCCTCCGGCCCGACCATGAACCCGGGGGTGTCGATCAGGACGAGCATGGGGATGTCGAAGGCGTCGCACAGCTGGGTAAAGCGGGACATCTTATCGGCGCCGTCTGCGTCGATCGCCCCGCCGAGATGGAGCGCGTTGTTCGCCACCAGGCCGAAGGGTTTCCCTTCGATCCTGATGAGCGCCGTAATGATCCCGACGCCGAACTGTCGGCGCAGTTCCAGAACGGATCCCGTATCGGCCAGGATATCGATGATCTTCCGCACGTCATAGGCCCTCAGGCGTCTTTCGGGAACACAATGCCGCAGCAGGTGCTGGTCCGCGCACTCCCAGTCCGGTATGCTCCCCTGGAAATAGGACAGATATTGTTTTGCCTTCTGCACGGCCTCGGCATCGTCCTCCACGAGTATATCGACGACGCCGTTGGGAGATTGTACCGTCATCGGGCCGACTTCCTCGGGTCTGAATACTCCCAGGCCGCCCCCCTCGATCATTGCCGGACCGGCCATGCCGATATTGGAGCTTTTCGTCGCGATGATCACGTCGCTGCAACCTACCAGGGCCGCGTTGCCGGCGAAGCAGTACCCGCTCAGGATCCCCACAACCGGGACGAGGCCGCTGAGCCTGGCGTAGTGGGAGAATGCCTTGAACTCAAGCCCCGCCACGATCATATCCATCATATCGACATCACCCGGCCGTCCGCCGCCCCCTTCGGCAAACAGTACCGTCGGCAGTTTCCATTTGTAGGCGAGTTCGAGCATCCGGTCCTTCTTCTTGTGATTAAACCAGCCCTGGGTGCCGGCCAGGACGGTATAGTCATACCCCAGCACCATGCAGCGTGTCCGGGAACGGTCAAAAAGGTCGCCGTTGACGGAGCCTATCTCGGCGACCATCCCGTCGGCCGGGCTCCTTTTGATCAACTCGTCCATGGGGATACGACGGCGTTGAGCGGCAAGGGTCAGTGATCCGTATTCGATGGAATCATCCGGGTCCAGGAGATCTGCAATGTTCTCGCGTATCGTCCGCTGTCCGGTCTTGCGGCGCCGCGCCACCGCTTCGGGGCGTGCCTCGTCCCGCAGGATGTTGTGACGCTCAATCACTTCGGCCAGTTCGGGGCGGATATCGTTCGGATCTACAGTCTTTTCACCGCTCACTTTTTTCCTCCTTTCGAATATTGAAGCTCCCCGCAGTACGCTGGGGGGGCTCCGATTGTTAAGGATTTTTTATCCGCTCGCTGTTCGATTCATCGTTTCAATTGGACCGGGAGTGGCTCCGGAGTACCCTGCCCGATCGCGTCCACAGTCTTTATTATCGTGATCTTATAGACTTGAAGTGGGCCCAATGTCAAGAGGTTGCGTCATTGGTTTTGACTTCATCCGGTGGGAGGAGGGGAACAATCCTGATCCCGATGCATCGATCTTCCATCTTGACGTTCGACCTCAAACATGGTTTTGCTGGTAACCATGTGGGGTGGTCTGCAGACCGCTCCCAAAGGGTGGATGACAAGACACATCGCTTTCATAACCACAAACCGCAGCACAGTATTTCATTGACTCACAGGGTCGCTCATCCTATATTCCCTCGTCAAAAAGGAGACTCTTATCGGACAGAAAATGGATATGGATACAGATACAGATAAAAAACGCGTGACTCTTGAGGAAGTGTTTTCCCCGCGCGCGGTGGCGGTTGTAGGTGCCTCCGGCGGGGGTAATCTCTCCTTTAGCGGGATGGTCGGCATGGGCCTGATAGGGGCAGGCTTCCCCGCCGTTTATCCCGTGAATCCGAAATATAAGGAACTCCTCGGGCTGCCCTGCTACCCGAACCTTCTGAGCATTCCCGGTCCCGTCGCCCACGTGGTGGTCAGTATATCCGCGGAGGCCTGCCTTGATTTCCTCGATGAGTGCGCCGCCAAGGGGGTACGGTCGGTGCACTTCTTTACCGCCGGCTTCGGCGAGAGCGGCTACGAGGATCGAGCAAACCTGGAGCGGGCGATGCTGGAAAAGGCCAGGAGCGGCAACTTCCGGATCATCGGTCCCAACTGCGTGGGCATTTACGTCCCGAAGAGCCGCGTCGTCAACAGCCCGGCGGCGCCCCTGGAGCCGGGGCCCATTGCCTTCATTTCTCAGAGCGGCGGTCACGCCCAGAACCTCCCCGTCTTCGGCGCTAGCCGGGGGCTGCGGTACAACAAGGTGGTCAGCTACGGAAATGCGCTGGACGTGGACGAGTGCGAGATACTCGACTATCTGGCTGAAGATCCGGAGACGGAGATCATCTCCGCCTACATCGAGGGGGTCAGGGACGGGCGACGCTTTATCGATTCCATGGCGCGGGCGGCGCGCCGCAAGCCCCTGATCGTCTACAAGGGTGGAAAAACGGAGGCGGGCAAAAGGGCTGCCTTCGGGCATACGGCCAGCATGACCAGCTCCGTCGCCGTCTTCGAGGCCGCCTGCCAGCAGGTGAACGCCATACAGGTCGACAACACCGAGGAGATGATCGATGTCCTGGCGGCACTGCGCTTCATGATGCACATCCCCGTGGGCCCAAACGTAGCCGTTGTCGGCGGTGGCGGCGGCCCCAGCGTCCTTGCCAGCGACGATATGGAAATCGAGGGGCTTCGTGTTCCTCCTCTCTCCTCCGAGGTGCAGGAGGAGCTGAAGCGCCACCTGCCCATAGCGGGAAGCATCTTTACCAATCCCATCGATACGCAGAACATGATCGATCCCAGTACTATCTCCTTTACCCTGCGCACCGTCGGCACGTCGCCCGATATCCACATGATCGTCTACCACCTCGGTTTACATCCCATCGGGAGCTGGGGGCTGGGCCGTTTATCCTCGCCCGCCTTCCTCGATCCGGCCATCGAGGCTATCCTCGGTGCCCAGAAGGAGATCGGCAAACCCGTCCTGGTGGTTCTCCGGCCTCCCCAGGATCTGGAAAGCATGAAGGAATATCTGGTGACCCAGAAGGCCCTGGCGGAGGCTGGTCTTCCCGTCTTCCTGTCCCTGCGGGATATGGCCAGGGCCATCCATCGCATCATCGTCTGGAAGAAACGAGCGAAGGCCCGCGGTTAAATACGGTTTCCTGTGGCCTTATCTGAAAAAGGGCATGTACCGGCACTGGGACTGGGACGATCTGCTCAACGACCTTGCCCGGGCGGATTACAAAGACTCTGGCCATGGCTGCCCGCGCGCTTGGCTTATCTTTCTTCCGCCTTGACGTTTGGCGCCAAACGTGTTTTTTGTAGTGAACAAGCACCGTGTAAACCTTACCATAAAAGGGGGACACCATGAAGCGTTGGCTGAAGGTCGGTCTGGTATCTTTGGGTATCCTGTTTGCCGGTATTCTCATTGCCGCCGGGTGGTATCTCAGCAGGGCGATGCCCGTCGGTGTGGGGTATGTGGCCAAGTATCTCTGTTCCAGCACCTTTATTTCACAGCGGGAACCCCACAGTGTCTTTGAGGAAGATGTGAAGCCGGTAAACCCCCTGGCGCGTGTTGTTCGCTGGAGGGTTGATCACGAGGACCGGTCCGTTACGGCGGCATCGTTCGGGCTGGTGAGAATAAAGGCCGTCTACCGTGAAGGGTGCGGCTGCACGCTGGTGCGCGGCGCGGAGGAGGAAGCCGTGCGCGGGCAGGCCTTTTATCAGGCCGCCCCGGCGTCTGTCCCTCCCCGGCATGACCCCGATCTTCCCTGGCCGGAGGGGAAGGGCCCGGCGGTTGATCCCGCATCCCTGGGGGTGGATGGGAAAAGGCTTGAACGGGCGCTGGACGCGGCCTTCGCCGAGCCGGGACCTGAGAATCCCCGGAAGACCCGCGCGGTCGTGGTCGTGTATGACGGCCATCTGATCGCGGAGCGCTACGCGCCGGATTTCGGCCCCTGTACGCCGCTTCTGGGCTGGTCGATGGCCAAGAGCATTACCAACGCCTTGGTCGGGATTCTGGTGAGGGAGGGGGCGTTTGCTGTACACAGCCCTGCTCCGGTTCCCGAGTGGCAGAAGCCGGATGATCCCCGTCGCGCGATTACGCTGGATCAGCTCCTGCGGATGAGCAGCGGTCTTTCCTTCGAGGAACGGTACGAGCCCCTCTACGACGCCGTGGATATGCTCTATGGGAGTACCGACTTCGCGGCCTTCGCCGCCGGGAAACCCCTTGAAGCTGAGCCGGATACAAAGTGGAGCTATTCCAGCGGCACCGCGAATATCGTGGCCCGTATCGTCCGCCGGGCGGCGGAGGAGCGGTATGACCACTACTACGACTTCATGCGCCGGGAACTCTTTGACCGGATCGGGATGTCGAGCGCCCTGATAGAGGCCGATCCGTCGGGGACCTTTGTGGGGTCGTCCTACGGCTTCGCCACGCCGCGAGACTGGGCCCGCTTCGGCCTCCTGTACCTGCAAGACGGGGTGTGGCAGGGGGAGCGGATCCTGCCTGAAGGGTGGGTCGCCTACAGCGCCACTCCCACGCCCAAGGCGCCGCTGGGGGAGTATGGCGCCTTTTTCTGGCTGAATGCCGGCGCGCCGGATAATCCCCAAAACCGCCTCTGGCCGAACGCGCCGCGCGACGCCTTCGCGGCCCAGGGCTATCAGGAGCAGAAGGTGATCGTTATTCCGTCCAGAAAAGTAGTCCTGGTCCGCTTCGGGGCGACATCGCGCCGCGATACCTGGGATACCGACCGGTTTATAACCGATGTCCTGGAGGCCCTCCCGGATTGACCGGGGATAGACTGACGTGATGCTTATAATGGGTAAACTGCGGAGGAAAAAGGGTTAACCGCGTCAAGGGTGTGGCACTGACCCCCATACTTCTGGTATAGGGATCCAAATTCAGTTTGTGTTTACGGTAGGTAATCACAGAAAAATATTCGAGGGAGCGGATTATGAACCGGGCAAAGATAAACGGTATCGAAATTTCGTATAATGTTGTGGGAGATGGAGACCCCGTGGTGCTCATCGGGGGTTTCGGCATGGTCAAGGAGGGATGGGCAGCACAGGTTGCCGACCTGGAGAAGCATTTCCAGGTTATCACCTTCGACAACCGGGGGGTGGGAGACAGCACGGTGCCGTCGGAGCCGTTTACGATCGACGACATGGCGGCCGATGTGGTGGGTCTCCTGGATCATCTCGGGATCGGCGAGGCACATTTTTTCGGTGTCTCCATGGGCGGACTCATTACCCAGGCGCTGGTTCTGGATTATCCCGACCGTGCCCGTAAGGCGGTTCTGGGCTGCACGAGCCACGGCGGACGGCATGCCGTCCAGCCGGAGCGGGAGGTCATGGAACTCCTGGCATCTATCGGCGTCCCGGGGATGTCTGCGGAAGAGGTGGCACGCAGGCGGCTTCCTCTGATATTTTCTGCACGTTTCATCCGGGAGGAACCGGAGAAGGTGGAAGAGTTCCTCACGAAGTCGCTTCAGCATCGACCGACGCCGCAGGGAGCGGCCGGGCAGATGAAGGCTTTGAGCTTCTTCAACGTGAAGAGGCGCCTCGGGGAGATCCATTGCCCCGTCCTGGTGATGACGGGTGACGAGGATCAAATGATGCCACCCGAGAACGCTCGGTTGCTGGCCGAAGGCATTCCCGGAGCCGAACTGTACGTCGTCAAGGGGGCCGGACACAGCTTCTTTCTGGAAAGCTCCGAGGAAGTCAACCGGGTCCTGATCGATTTTTTCAAAGAGTAATGGAGACTGGCCTCTGAAAGGGAGCTTTTCACTCACGAACACCGGCACCCCGTGCCATGTTGTGTGGTCATTATTTCGTTGACACGGCGCCGTTCTTTGTACAGTCCCGCTGTGGAGTCGATCTTTTGAGCTGTTGATCTGGGTGGCAAAAACCCTATTATACTATTGTAAGGAGGACTGAGAATGAGGATGAAAGACAAGGTAGCAATTGTGACGGGATCCGGACGCGGCATCGGAGAAGGTGTTGCGATACGCTTTGCCGAAGAGGGCGCAAAGGTGATCATCAATGACGTCAATGAGGCGGATGCGAATGCCACTGTGAAGAAGATCAAGGCCGCGGGCGGCCAGGCGGTGGCCGTCATCGGAAGCGTTGCCTCCCGGGACGTGGTCCAGAGCCTGGTTGATACGGCGATCAAGGAGTTCGGCACCGTT
>CAZNBR010000067.1:0-10962 GCA_964571315.1 uncultured Syntrophaceae bacterium | reverse complement strand
GTGATATCTCTCTTACCCTTATTTATAAAACTCTTTCAACGAAAATTTAATATGATTCGACCGAATATTCAATTCATAAAATATCTTTTTGTGGCATCCCTGCTCCTGGCAAATATCCTGGCATCCAAGATCATCATGGTGGGAGGGTTGGTGCTCCCCGCGGCGATCATTCTGTATCCCCTCACCTTTCTCTTCACCGATGTGGTGGCTGAGGTGGAAGGGAAAAGGAGCGCCGGCGCCCTTGTCATGACGGGTTTTTACCTGTCGCTGTTCATGGTGCTGGTGATACTGGCCGGCAAGCTTCTCCCGCCGGCAGGATTCTGGAAACACCAGGAGGCATACAACGTCATCCTCGGATCGACACCGAGGATCGTGCTGGCATCGATGGTCGCCTATCTGATCTCGCAGAATCACGACGTCTGGGCCTTTCACTGGTGGAGAGAAAAAACGGGAGGCAGGCACCTGTGGCTGAGAAATAATCTTTCGACGATCGTATCCCAGATGATCGACTCCGTCCTGTTCATAGGCATAGCCTTCTGGGGCACCGTCTCTCCGGCGACGATCGGCATCATGATTCTCAGCCAGTATATCGTCAAGGTGGGCATCGCCCTTCTTGACACCCCGATCTGTTACCTGTTAGTGAGGCTGTATGGAAGCGATAGAAAACATCTACAGGAAGCGTGAGTATGAGGTAACCATACGGTTCCCGGAATTTACCTGTCTGTGCCCGATGACAGGGCAGCCCGACTTCGCGGAGATACTGATGACGTACGTGCCGGACGCCTTTCTGATCGAACTCAAATCTCTGAAGATATACCTGAATTCCTACCGTGACAGGGGAATCTTTCACGAAGAGGCGGTCAATACAATCCTTGACGATTTCGTGGGAAAGGTACACCCCCGGAAGGTCGAGGTTGTCGGCACCTTCAACGTGCGCGGCGGCATACACACGACGGTAAGGGCACAGTACCCTGACCCCTCGCGGAAATAACGAATGCCCCTGTTCTAATCCGCCAGTGTCGTAACGAGACTCTGTCATTTCGGAGGAGTCTTCACGACTGAGAAATTTTAGATTTCCTCCGGCCGGTCATTGATTCTATCCCTTCTCACAATTAATCAAGTATCATGTCCCCGGAATTCATCTGAAAATCATTCAACCTGTCCATTTGCAGACGCAACGGGACTTGGCTTTCTATGTTGCAAAAAACGCTGCGAGGTTAGAGCCTACAGGGCCAAAGCAAGCGGATAAAGGGTTCCAAGCCGTCATTGCAATAGGACAAGGGGCACTGAAGAGCTGTGCTTTGATCAATGGCGGTGCCTGTTTCGCTTTTCTTGCCTTCATCGAGAATATTCTCACAAAAGCCGATGCTGTTTTCATGGTTTCTGGTCTTTCTGTGGCACTTCTGATATTTGCATCTGGTGTTTTCTTTGCCGCTGCGTCCTCAGGAATGACAATTTCCAGTACGTCAGTGTTGACTTAGTCGATACAGCCACTAACGAAACGATCCTGAATGTTAATGGTTCAGGGTACTCTGAGAACTGCCCGCCCATGAGTGGAACCATATTTACCGACATCACCAATGCAGTTGTCCAGGCTTGGAAATGAATGACCTTTGCGAGCCAATACACGCGGGGACAAGAGGGGGACGCCCTTTATATGTTTACATTTACTGGATGGGGAGTGTTTAAAAAAATATAGAACATAAAGATATAACGGGCGTCCCCACGCTGCTCACAATAAATCCAGCCGACTCGCTATGCTCGCGGCTGATTGTTCCGTTCGCTTTCAATAAATGATTGTTTGACATCAAAACGTTTAGACGTTATAACGTCAATTAAACATAGGAGGTGACATTATGGAAACATCCGCAAAACGTGCCACTGTGTATTTTGACCCTGTTATACATAAGGCTTTGAAATTAAAATCTATAGAAACCTCTAAATCAATTTCTCAACTTGTAAATGCAGCCGTCAGGGAAACGCTTGCAGAGGATGCCGAGGATATCACAGCGTTTGAGGAAAGGGCAAATGAACCGCTAATTAGTTTTTCTGAAATGGTCAAAAGGCTAAAAAACGATGGCCTTATATGAGATCTTTTTCAAAGAACCGGTCTGGAAAGAGCTAAAAAAAGTTCCCAAAAGCGATCTAAATAGAATCATTGCACGCATTGAAAAACTTGGAGATGATCCTCGCCCAATGGGTTGTGAAAAACTCACTGGGCATGAACTTTACCGTGTTCGGCAAGGAAGCTATCGTATTGTCTATTCGATACAGGAGTATGAACTTACCGTTTGGATTATAAAAGTCAGACATAGAAAAAGTGTATATCGCTGAAGCGAACCTGTCGCTGCACCTGCCCCTGCTCTGACCCGCCAGAGGGTCACGGGGCTACCCCTCTTCCGTGACTATCTTCGGGGTGACAAATATCAGAAGCTCCCTCTTGTCGGTGCTGACCGTCTTGTATTTGAACAGCCAGCCCAGAACGGGTATATCCGACAGCCACGGAACACCCGACACCGTCTCGCTTGTAATCGTCTTATAGACGCCGCCGATAACGATCGTGTCCCCGTCCCTCAGCACCACGCTTGACTCCACCGAACTGGTGTTGATGGCGGGGTTTTCGACGCGCGTTCCCGTTGTTGTATCGGGTACCCAGTCGGCGTAATCGTTGCTGGCAGAAACCTTTATGGAGACCCTCCCCTCATGGGTGATCGTCGGCGTCACCTCCAGCTTCAGGACCGCATCCTTGAATTCTGTCGTTCGATTGTTGTTCTCGTCGACAACTGTGTACGGGATCTGCTGGCCCTGTTTTATCGTCGCCGTCACGCCGTCGAGCGTGGTGACCTTGGGGGATGAGATGATCTTGCCGTCACCGGAGGCTTCAAGGGCCGACAATCTGGCATCCAGGATCATCTTGCTCGTTCCGAACAGCAGGCCGATCGCCGGTGCAGCGGCAGCGATAGCCGACGGGAAATTGACCGCCACATTGCTGCCGGTCAGGCCTATCCCCGGGGCACCAGGGATCTGAGTCACGGTCCCCGAGGACGCGCTCCCCAACCCCGCGGCGAAATTCCCCGACTGAAGACCGGCCCCCCACCTGATACCCAGTTGCTGGGCAAAGGTTGCCGTCACCTCGACGATCTTCGCCTCTATGGAGATCTGTTTGAGCCTGCCCTGGGCCACATCCTTTTCTTTCTGTTCCTCCTTGGCCTTCTTGAGTTCTTCAAGAGGCAAAACCGTTACTATCTTCCCCGACTGTTTTTTTCCGAGGCCGTTTATCTCCAGAACGGCATCGAGGGCCTGGTCCCAGGGGACATTTTTCATGTGCACCGTCACCTCGGCCTTTACACCCGGGCCCGCAATGATACTGAACCCGCTTATCTCCGACAGCAGCCTGAACACGCTCTTTATATCGGCGTCCTGAAAATCGAGGGAGACCTCCTCGCCGGTGTACTGGCTGCCTTTCTCCGGCTGGGGGTCATCCTCCCGGGGCGGAGCCAATCCCCCCTTTGTCCCGCCAGGTGTGGGGAGGGCCTGGGTGGCATATGCCCCATCAGGTGCCGCTTTATGGGAGATGCTTGAGACATCAAAATCAACGATTATCTTTGTGCCCTCTGCCCGGTATCGATACGGAACCACCTGTTTCAAAACTACCCGGACACCGGCCTCCTTGCCCCCCTCCGTTATCTTGTTATAGACAACTGCCCGCTGAAGGTTTCTCAGGCCGTCACCCCGGTACTCCTTTTCCGTCCCATCGGACACGGACACCCCCCTCAGGGTTATCAGCAGCACGGTGTCCGATTCCCTCGATATTTCGAAATCGGGTGTGTCGGAAAGGAGTATGGACACCCGCTCCTTTCCCTGCATCCTTTCAAGGGCCACGTCTCTGATATGAGCGCCGCCTGCACCTTTCTCAGCCTGTACCGGCGCCGAAGAAATTCCCGCGGAGGTCTTGTCTCCGACGGCAGCACAGCCGGACAGGAAGAGCAGCCCGAGTATGAAAAAAAGGACAAAGGGAGTTATGGTTCTCTCTGGTTTCATGGATTTCCCCCATTTTTCTTGAGCGCAAGGATGACTTGTTCCGTGTGTACAGTTCCGGAAAAATCTTTTCTCTTCTCCACCACGACCACGCTGTCGGGGAGTATCTTCACCACCCTGCCCCCATTGATCCCGAGAGGGGTGCCCTTGCGAAGGGTATACCGTTTTCCTTCAGGAGTCTTCACTATGGCAATCTTTTTATCTGCGGTCCAGACAATCCCGGTAAGACGAAACTCGCCTACGGCGAATCTCTGGAGGGGAGGAAGGAGAATACCTTCTTTATGCTCCTCGGTTTTCCCTGCTTTTTCCGTCTTTTTCTCTTCTTCCACTATTTCAATAAAAGGTTTGAAGGGATCCGGTTTCCCCTCCGGGTCGTATCTATAGACGCCGGGATCCGTCCCCACCCCCGTATCGGCACACAGAACCAGGGCCGGCACAGGGAAAAGAAACAGCACTGCAACTCCGGCGGCAGTCCACCGTAGCGGAGAGTTATTTTTTCTTTTCATCCGGTTTCTCATTCGTCTCTTCCAGAAACATGTATATCCTCATGGAACAGTCGGCCCTCAGGAGGGCGTCCTTTTCCGTCCCTTTTTTGATTTCAACATCTGTTATAGTGGCTATGCGCGGGAGGTGCGCCACGCTGTCGAAGAAAACGGCGATATCATTGTACCGTCCCGCAACGGCAATCCTGACCGGTATCTCGGCATAAAATTCCTTTGGAACGGGGGCCATCGGTTCGAAAAGGATGAAATCGAGCCCGGCGCTCCTCCCCGCTTCGGAGACGGAGGTGAGCAGGCGGGGAATTTCCTTCTGCTCCGGGAGCTTGGCCAGAATGGTTTCTAGATTCACCTTCAGTGCGGCTATCTCTTTCTTATGCCGCTCTATCTGGCCCAACACCTCCTGCCGCATCCCTATCTGCCTGTTGACAGTCTCCAGGTCAGCCCCCAGTTGGGTCCTACGCTCAAAAGCTGGCTGAAAAAAATAAAACCAGTAGAAATAGCCAAGGAGCAGAAACACGCCAAGGAGTATCATCAGCTTTTTCCCGCCGGACAGGCGCCGTATGTCATCCAGGTCTATCGCCATCTCTCATCCCTTTTCCGCCGAGCACAGGAGGACAAACCCCATCAGTTTTACCCCTGAAATAGTCGTCTGCCTCGACGCAATCAGGTCTACAGCCTCGATATAGGGAGAGTCTTCCAGCCTTTTCATGAATTGTGCTATCGCCGGATTGTTGACGGCCACTCCCTCCACACGCAGACTGGTGCCCTTCTTGGTGATGCTGGTGAGCCATTCACTCTGCGGGGAAATCCTGGAGACAAGTTCATCCAGGATATGTACCGAACAGGTTCGGTCTCTCTCAAGATCCTTTATGATCCCTATCTTCTTTTCCAGCGTTTCCTTATCTGCCTTAAACTTTTCCAGATCTCCCGTCACCTTGGTAAGGGCGTTCAGTCTGGCGCGCGCCGATTCGACCTCGGCCTCCAGCCCCGCGACACCCATACTCATATGGAGGTGGAGAAGGATCAGGAGGAGGAAGAACACTCCGAGGGAGGCCACCCCGATAACAATCTGACGCTGGGCACTTGCCTTCTTCTTTTCTTCGCGAACCGGGAGGAGATTGATCCGTATCATGAATCCTCCACACTCCTGAGGGCCAGGCCAACTCCGACAGCAGCGATGGGGCCTACCTCTCGTATATAAGAAGGGCTGAAAACATTTTTGTCGTACAGTATATTTTTGAAAGGATTGAATATCTCCACTTCACAGTTGAACATGTCTTTCATGGCGTCAGCTATGCCCGGAATTGCAGCACAGCCGCCACTGAGAAGGATACGGCTGCTCGACAATCCGCTCACCGTCGAGCTGAAATAATCGAAAGACCTCCCTATCTCCAGGAAAATGGGCTCAAGATAATCGAGAATCTTTTCCCCCGTGTCGCCATCCCCGCCTGAGCCTCCAAGCTTGATCATCTCGGCTTCCTCAAAAGAAATATCGAGTTTCTTTTGCAGGGCCCGCGTGATGGAATCCCCTCCCGACTTAATATTTCTTGTTAAAACAGACTCTTCGTCCCTGACGATATTGATATTGGTTATGCTCGCGCCGATATTGACCAGGGCAGTGATATCATCGGTCGCAAAATCATAGTTCTCCTCATAGGCCGTCTCCAGCGCGAAGGAATCAACATCCAGCACCGTTACCCTTGACCCCGCCTTCTCGATCGCATAGGCATAACTTTCAGTAACTTCCTTCTTCGCGGCGGCGATGATAACCTCCATCTGGCTGGGGTCGTTATCCCGCTGGCTGCATATATGAAAGTCGAAATTGACATCCCTGATGTCATCGAATGGCAGATATTCTCCGGCTTCATCGATTATAAAATCGCGCAACTCCCCCTCTTCCATTCTCCGGAAACCGGCCTTTTTAATCATGACGACATGTCCTGAGAGGGCTGTTATGACATTTTTCCCCCCGTATCGGGACACCTTGAAAAGTTCCTTTATCTTTTTGACGAGGGCATCATGATCCCTGATCAAACCGTTTTCTATAATTCCAGTTTCCAGGGCTACCTGCGCAAAGCGCTGCAGGGTCCACCCTTCCGGGGTATCCTTCAGCTCAACAAGCTTGATGCGGTTTGATCCTATGTCGACTCCCGCGACCCTCTTGCTTCCGGGAAGCAGTCCCTTTACTGAAAACATCCGGTCCCCACGCTTAATCGATAAATTGATAGACCCTGTCGCCCTGCTTTACCATTCCGAGCTCCCTCCTCGCCACTGCCTCAATGTAGCGCACGTCACCTTGGAGCAGCCCTATCTCTCTTTTCAGCTCACTATTCTCGCTGATAATACAGTCGTTGGCCTCTTCCAGTGCCACCTGTTTTTCCTTTAACGTACGATAGTCCATAAGCCCCCTGTCTCCGAAGATTATGAGGAGCACCATGATAATGAAAATGCCGAACAGAAGCCTGCCAATTCTCATACGGCACCCTTTTCCCCACAGAGTACAACCGTCCTACCCGTTAAAATAGCAATAAGTATGCCATCTTTATCTTCACCTCCACACATACCCCCGCTTTACGTGTCTGAGAAATCTTCAGCCACTCGCAGGAAGAGAAAACACCTGTCCCGCAAGCTTTAACCTATCAACAACAAAGGGGATTACTCTTTTTCCCACGAGAGGCGGCTCCTTCCCTCCACAGCCTGCATGCCAGGTATAACGATTCAAAACAACAAGATCCTGATACCTCATCCACTGCCTCTGTTGTCATCTCCACCTGAAAATGGTGCTTTTCACCGTAAAAGTAGTGTTTTTTTATATGGTTGACGGCTATTCATACAATTGGCGGCCCTGATGTCGCATCAGGCACCGTCGGAAGGAAGAAGCTGCTGAGGTTCACCCAAAAGGAATTCTCCCTTTTCAATCCAATCCTTAAGGATAATGGCTATCTCCCGTGCCTTATAATAACTGGACAGGGGTGCGGTAGGGATGACTCTGCCGTCAAGTTTTATCTTCCCGCTTCTTAACTCTTTATAGCTTACCTCGCCTATGCTCTTTGCACTACCGTTCGGGTAGTCAACGCCATAGTCGTAGACCTGCGCATAGATATCTTCATCTTTCACGGCCGTATACCGAGCCATTTCTTCATTGAGTATCGGTATGGGCACACCTATCCCGACGTAGAGGGATACCCCGTAGCCGAGCATGCTTGCCCCCACCAGCCACCGGGGATCCATCTCCTTCAGGTTTCCTATGGTCGCGAGCGTCCCCGCCCCCTCCTTCGGAACACCGTTCTCGCCCCTCAGCACATCCGGATTGTGCTGGGTTCCTGGCCAGGCCACAAACCCCTGGGCCCCGCAGAGAAATATCCGCGTACCGATGCCGATGGTCTTAAAGTAAGGGTCATTCAGCAGGGGGCTAAGCTGTCCCGATGTGGAGTAGGTCGCGTTCGCCATGTCGGGTCTGAGCACGCCCATATAGGTATAGATGGTCCGGTCGGACAGGTTCACCGCACAGTTGTAATTCTGATAGGCGTTCCGGGGATTGAAGAGAAAGGCGTCCCTGAGGTCATGTATCGTGATATTCTTTTCATGCCTGCGGGCGGGATAACAATCCGTGCCGTAGGATTCGAGGCGCAGTCGAATGGCCTTCCCCGCAACAAGATCTTCCAGGACATGCCCTCCGCCGTAGTTGAACTCGCCCGGGTGGATGCTGTTGAGGGGGTCCCCTTCAACCACTTCGGTGGCCCCGATATAACAGTCCACAGCGGCTATGCCGCCGTAAGCGGAAACATCGTTGAGCCATACCTTCGAGGCCCGTATCTTGGGAGAGGTATGCCCGAAGTTGAGAAAGGCACCCGATGAACACATGGGGCTGAAGGTTCCGGTCGTGACGACATCCACCTCTCTGGCCGCCGCGACGTCTCCTTTTTTCTCAACGATGTCTATGATTTCTTCCGCGGTGACGACAACGGCCCTGCCCTCTTTTATCTTTTCATTTATCTCTCTGTAGGTTTTATTGACCGTGTATTTTTTCATCTGACCGCATCCCTTGCGCACCGTACCGTGCACCGTGGAAATACACCAAACCAGTAAATAAAACAATAAAAAACCCCTGCCATGGCAACAGACAGGGGCAAAAGGCGTTGAATCCGCCGGATTTTTCAACAACTCTGCGGGCCTCCATGGTTATCCCGTATGGCCGAATCCTCCTGCTCCCCTTCCCGTCGTCTCCAGGTCGTCGCTTGCCTCCCATGAGGCCCGGCACACCCTGTGGATAACCATCTGGGCAATACGATCCCCCCTCTTGACGACAAAGGGGTTTGCGCCATGATTGATGATCAGGATCTTCACCTCTCCCCGGTAGTCCGCGTCTATGGTGCCGGGGGAGTTCAACACGGTTACCCCCGCCTCCACCGCCAGCCCGCTTCGCGGCCGTATCTGGGCCTCATAGCCGGGGGGCAGCGAGACGGCAATACCGGTGGGTATCAACCTCCTCTCGCCGGGGAGCAGGGTTGTATCACCATCCACCGCCGCAAAAATATCCATCCCCGCCGAGGCTTCCGTCATGTAACGGGGAAGGGAAAGATCCCCGCCATGCAACCTCTTGACGGAAATCACCACGTTGTTATTCAAGGGCATCCTTCCTGCTCAGTCGTATCTTCCCGCCCCTGTCGATATCGATGACCTTGACGCGAACCGTATCACCCTCATTCAGCACATCGGTGACCTTCTCCACCCTTTTGTTGTCCAGTTGGGATATGTGTACCAGTCCGTCCGTGCCGGGAAGTATTTCCACAAAGGCCCCGAAGTCGAGGATTTTTTTCACCGTGCCCTCGTAAATCCTTCCGATTTCGGGCTCTTCGGTCAGCGCCTTGACCATGGCGACCGCCCGTGCCGACGATTCGCTGTCATTCGAGGCTATGGTAACCGTGCCGTCATCGTCCACGTTCATCGACACGCCTGTTTCACTGATAATATGCCGTATATTCTTTCCTCCGGTACCGATGACGTCCCGTATCTTCTCCTGCTTTACCACCATGGTGGTGATCCTCGGGGCGTACGGAGAAAGATCCTCCCGGGGGGCGGTCATGGTTTCATTCAATTTACCAATAATAAAGACCCTGCCCTCCCTGGCCTGATACAGGGCATCTTTCAGTATATCCCCCGCAAGCCTGTCGACCTTTATGTCCATCTGCAGGGCGGTGATCCCCTTTTTCGTGCCGCACACCTTAAAGTCCATATCTCCCGCGTGGTCCTCATCCCCGAGAATATCAGAAAGGATCACCACGTCATCGCCTTCCTTCAAGAGCCCCATCGCGATGCCTGCAACGGTATCCCTGACCGGAACCCCGGCATCCATGAGCGAGAGAGACCCTCCGCATACGGTTGCCATGGAGGATGAGCCGTTTGAGGACAATATCTCGGAAACGAGCCGGATCGTATAGGGAAATTCTTCATGCGAGGGCAGGAGGGGAAGCAGTGCCCTTCGGGCAAGGTTGCCGTGTCCTATCTCTCTCCTTCCGGGGCCTCTAATAGGCCTGGCCTCCCCCACGGAGTAAGGGGGAAAGTTGTAGTGGAGCATAAACGTCCTCATCTCTTCCCCGTCTATGAAGTCCAGCCTCTGTTCATCCGAAGAGGTCCCCAGCGTAAGGGCGACAAGGGCCTGCGTCTCGCCCCTTGTGAACAGCCCGGACCCGTGCGCCCTCGGAAGAATACCGACTTCGGACGTAATCGTCCGTATATCGCTGCTGGACCGGCCATCTATCCTCCGCTTATCCACCAGGATCATGTTCCGGATGATCTCCCGCTCCAGATCTTCAAAGACACTTCCGGCCCTGGAGTCAAATCCGGCCTCGTCACTGCTCAGTTCCTCCACCATCTTTTTCTTGACCTCGGCCCTCAGCGCGTACCGCTCCAGCTTTCTCCCCTCGAGATAGGCCTCCCGGAGTCCGGCATAGGAAATATCTCTGACTCTCTGCCGGAGTTCTTCACTGATCTCAACCGGTTCGAACTCTCTCTTGGCCTTGCCCACAGCCTGGCAGAGAGTGTCCTGAAGCTCGATGACCGGCCTCATTGCCTCCAGTCCGAAGGTGATGGCATCAAGGATCTCATCCTCAGGGATCTCGGCGGCTCCGCCCTCCAGCATGACGAGATTGACATCAAAAGCTCCCTCTCCACCGGCGGAAGGGATCTTCCTTCCAACAAGAAACAGGTCCAGATCGCTCCCCTCCATCTGCTCGGCCGAGGGGTTGCACACCAGCTTTCCCTCCACCCTTCCCACTCGCACCCCCGCGATGGGGCCTTTGAACGGGATATCTGACATACAAAGGGCCGCGGAGGCTCCCAGCATGGCTGCGACGTCGGAATCATTTTCATCATCCACTGAAAGTACCGTCGCGACTATCTGGGTTTCGTGAACATATCCATC
>CAZNBR010000066.1:0-11258 GCA_964571315.1 uncultured Syntrophaceae bacterium | reverse complement strand
CTGGTTTCAGAAAAATTACCATGGGCGATCTTTTGAGGGGCACGGCGTCGAAATTTCCTGAGAATGACGCGCTTGTGTGTCCCGAGTTTGGGGTCAGGGAAACATACGGTGAATTCCTGATCTCCTGTACGAGAGTAGCCAAGGGTTTCCTGGCGATCGGCGTAAAAAAGGGAGATCATGTGTCCGTCTGGGCCACCAATGTTCCGCAATGGATTCACCTGCAGTTCGGTCTCGGGATGATAGGGGCCGTTCTGGTGACGATCAACACCAACTACAAGTCGCACGAGCTCGAGTACATACTCAACCAGTCCGATTCCACGACACTGGTTCATATTGAGGGATACAGGGATACAAGCTTTTCGCGGATAGTAGAGGAGATTATACCGGAGGCAAAGGGCGCCGGTGTGGGAAACATCCG
Source organism: uncultured Syntrophaceae bacterium (assembly GCA_964571315.1). Classification (GTDB taxonomy): domain Bacteria; phylum Desulfobacterota; class Syntrophia; order Syntrophales; family UBA2210; genus UBA6078. Next base: position 10,840 of record CAZNBR010000066.1, on the reverse strand, counting down.
GTCGGACAGGCTTCCCTCCCTGAGAAATGTTATATACGTAGGAGACAAAGAAAAGGGCGGGGGGGGCTTTTGCTTTGAGGATGTTGTGCGGTTGGGCGGGGCGGTATCGGATGAAGAACTGAGGAACCGTGAACTGTCTGTTGATGCGGACGATGTGGTGAATATGCAGTATACCTCCGGAACCACCGGATTTCCCAAGGGCGTTATGCTCACGCACCGCAATGTGATCAACAATGCCGGGATGGTGGGGGATGTTATGGGGATGACAGAGGACGATCGCCTCCTGATCCAGGTTCCTCTCTTTCACTGTTTCGGCTGTGTCATGAGCTCGCTCAATTGCGTGTACCATGGCTCGATGATGGTCGTCTTGGAGAGCTTTGATCCCCCCAAGGCTCTGAAATTCATGGAAGAGGAGAAATGCACGGCTATCAACGGGGTCCCTACGATGTTTATAGCCATTATGAGCCACCCCGATTTCAAGAAATTCGATCTGTCATCGCTGAGAACCGGTATCATGGCGGGGGCGCCCTGCCCGGAGGAGGCGATGAAAAACGTTATGACGGGGATGCACTGTCCCGAGATCACCATCGCGTACGGCCAGACCGAATCTTCTCCCGTCATGACCATGACACGGAGAAACGATCCGGTGGATCTTCGGGTATCGACAGTGGGGAGGCTCTTTGACGGCATTGAGGGTAAGGTGGTTGATCCGGAAACGGGGGAGGACCTTCCCCCGGATACGCAGGGAGAGATTATCACGAAAAGCCCCTGTGTGATGAAGGGTTATTACAAGATGCCCGAGGCGACCACGGCCGCCATTGATAAAGAGGGCTGGCTGCACACGGGTGACCTGGGAATGGTGGACAGGAACGGCTATTTCCGGATTACCGGACGGATAAAAGACATGATAATCAGGGGGGGAGAGAATATATACCCCCGAGAGATAGAGGAGTTTCTGCACAAACACCCCAAGGTAAAGGATGTGTACGTGGTCGGGATTCCCGACGAGAAGTACGGCGAACAAATCCTCGCATCCATAGAACTGAAAAACGGTGAAGAGGCGATCGCGGACGAGTTCGAGAAATTCTGCACCGGCAAAATCGCCCGGCACAAGATACCGAAATACTGGGAATTTAACGTACCTGTCCCTCTGACGGCGAGCGGGAAGGTCCAGAAATTCAAGCTGACCGAACAGTTTTTGGAGAGGAAAGGAAAGCCAAAACAGTTGTCCTAGCTCAACTATTCTCAGCCTTCTTGAAGTATATCAAGAGGTTTTCCGTTTATTTGAGTCACTATCCCTATGGCGGGGGGCGTGCATTATACCGGGGTAAAAAGGACGGATAAGGATTGTGCCAGGATGGCAGACCTCACATGACGGGCGACCGCCTATATCTTAATGGTTATTCCTGGACGGCCTGCCGATCCATTCAAGGTATTTCTTTGTCGCGTAGATAAGATCCTGGATGGTCGAGTATACCGGAAGCCCCGCCTTTCTGAACGAGGAGAAGATGGAGAGCCTGACGCGCTCCACGTCCATACTGGCCTCTGAGAATTTCGACAGGACGGGGATTACCGGGTTGCCAATCTCTCCGGCAACCTCGATGATGGTTTTCGGGCCACTTTCTATCCTGTCATATTGGGATACCGTGATATAGTCCGCCGAGAAGTAGGGGATGATGACGTCGATGTTTTTGTCCTGTGCCAGTGCCCTGATGGTGTGGGCCATGACGTCGAAGTCGAATCCGTAGAACCCGAGATCGACGGGGTTTGTCGTGGAGGTGTTGATCGCCCTGATCTTTTGGCTTATCATTTTTTGTGTCTCCGGCTGGAGCTCCGGAAGCGACAGGCCGGCAAGGTTGGCAAGATCGGTGAAGGACACGGAGGCCCCCCCTCCCGCACCGAGAAACCCGTGGCGCGGTCCGTGCGGTGTCCTTTTCGCTACCGCCATCATGACGAAATCGAGCATCTGCTCAAGGGTGTCCACCAGGATGCCCCCGTACTGATGTATTGCGGATGACCAGATCGTGTTGTTGCTGGCAAGGGCGCCCGTGTGGCTTGCCGCGGCGCGTGCCCCCTGCTGCGTGACGCCTCCCTTGAGGATGACAACCGGTTTCGTGCGGGTTGCCTCTCCCAGCGCTTTCAGGAATTTCCGTGGATTTTTAATGTCTTCCACATAGCCTGCGATTACACGTATGTTTTCATCGCCCGCGAAGTATGCAAGGTAGTCTTCAACGGCGACATCTATCTGGTTTCCGTAGGAGACGGCCTTGTTGAGCCCTATCTCTCGGGCCATCGCCATCCCTAAGAAATTACCGGTCGTGCCTCCAGACTGCCCGAAAAAAGCGACCTCTTTCGGTATATCTCCCTGGGTCTCGGGGGTAAAACTGACGCGCGACTCCGCGCAATGGATGCCGATACAGTTGGGACCTACGATCCGGGTCCCTCCCCTGGCCGCCTCTCGTAGAAGCTCCGTTTCGAGTGAACGATTGCCCATCTCGCCGAAACCGGATGTGTAAAAATGCAGGAACTTTACCTTCTTTCGTGCCGCGGCCCTGGTAACACCCAGAGCTTCCTCGGCAGGGACCGTCGCGATGACCAGGTCGATCCCCTCCGGAAGGTCATCTATGGAGGGATAGGATTTTATCCCGCCGATCTCTTGATATTTCGGGTTGACCGGATACAGCTTGCCCGTGTAGCCACGCATCTGCATAATCTGAAAGTAGGGAAGTTTTCCGCTTCCCATTCCCATGCTTGGTGACGCGCCAAGTACCGCGATACTCTCGGGATAAAAAAGATTTCTGAGTCCCATGAACCCCCATGCTTTCCCTTGCAGTCGCGCATTCATCTATTACTAATGTCTCCGGTAGTCAACCAAAAAATACGGACGAGCGGGAAATTTTGCTGTTGACAATCTTTCATAAATGTACACAAGCTGTCCCGTTGGTCGGAAGAAAACGGGATGGCGGAGGCGCCGCGCTTTCAATGGGCTGGCGACAGGTTGGTGGAGAGGAGGGCAGCAGCCTTTCTTGCGAGAGATGGCGTGATGAAATGGAAGATGAAAAATGGGAAGTTGCCCATATATCATCGGGGATGATAGATGCGAATATCGTAGCCGGGAGGCTTGAAACCGAGGGCATCCCGGTGAGACTCCAATACGAGGCGGTGGGTGTTATCTATGGTCTGACCGTTGACGGTCTCGGTGAGGTCAGGATATTGGTGCCGGCAGGATGTCTGGAAAAGGCATTGGAGGTGCTCGCATACCGTTATGAAGAGTCTGATTTTATCACAGACCCTTAACGGCTGCTCCTCTAGTTTTAATAGATGCCGTCCAGCGGTGTCCTGCACGCGGGGCACCTCGACTCCCGCAGGTCTATATCCTCCACAGTAAATCCATGTCTCTTTATCAAAAGCCTCCCGCAGTTCGAACAGTAGGTGCTTTCTCTCTCATCGCCCGGAACGTTGCCGGCGTAGACATACTTGAGGCCGGCCTCTCTTCCTATCTCCGACGCCATATGTATTGTTGCCAGTGGAGTCGGGGGGAGGTTCTGCATCCGGTACTGTGGATGGAAACGGCTGATATGCCACGGGGTCTCAGGACCAAGGGAATGGATATACCGGGCAATATCCCTCAGCTCTTCCTTCTCGTCGTTCAGGGTAGGCATGATAAGGGTTGTTACCTCTACCCAGATGCCGAGATCCTTCATCCTTTTCAGACTGTCGAGGACCGGCTGGAGCCGCCCGCCACAGTATTTCTCATAGAATTCGTTGCGAAATGACTTGAGATCGACGTTTGCCGCGTCGAGCCAGGGGGCAAGCTCTTCAAGTGCCTCGCCGGTCATGAAGCCGTTGGTAACGAAGACATTTTTGATATCTTTTTCATGTGCCATTCTTCCGATCTCCAGGGCGTATTCAAGGAATATCGTCGGTTCGGTATAGGTGTACGCAATGGTTTTTGATCCCGTCTTCAGGGCCCTCTCTATGATCTCCTCCGGCATCGAACTGCGCCCGATGATCTTCCCTTCCTTGTGCGGTATCTGTGATATATCGTGATTCTGGCAGAATTCGCACCGGAAATTGCACCCGACGGTAGCTATGGAGTAGGATTTGGAGCCCGGGTAGACGTGGAAGAGGGGTTTCTTTTCAATAGGGTCTACGCTCTCCGCTATCGATATCCCGTGTACCAGCGTGTACAGTGTTCCTCTCCGGTTCTCCCGAACCCCGCAGATGCCAAATTTCGATGGCGCTATCCTGCAACGGTGGGCGCAGAGATGACACCGTACATAGTGGTCGTCCAGTTTTTCATAGAGGATCGCCTCTTTCATCAGCTTGTCCTCCTTCGTGCGGCGCCGGGAGCGGGATATCTGCCTGCCGTTTTGGCCTTCGCCGTTTCCCCGAGGGGATCCTGAACGGTCATGCGGGTGTAGACAACCGGGAATGAAAGTCCGATAAATGAGCCAAAGGGATTCTTGAGAACGGGGACCCTCTCTTCGAGAAAGGACGAGGCCGGATACCACGTTGGCGGAAAAAAGAGGACGCTCCCCCACTCTATGGTAGTATCCGGAAGAGCCGACCTGACCAGGCGAATCAGTTCAGGGATGCTTGAGGAACGCCCGTTTTTGTGTGGATGCAAGGCGGCTCTTTTTTCGCCCTGTGCCGAGGACAAAGAATACCTGTTTATGGTTCCAAGGAATATCCTGCCGCGGCACACCCTGACTGCCTCGTGTATCGCACTTTGGAGATTATGTGCCGGGTCGGGAAAGATCAGGGTGACAACGTCAAACTCGTTATCGGAAAAGGGGAGATCTTCGCAGGTACCCGGACAAAGGTCGGCTCTCTGCCCCAATCTCTGCCGTGCCATATCCAGCATGTCTTGCGAAGGATCGACACCAGTTACACTGCACCCCTTTCCCCTGAAGAAGCGAAGATGATCACCCGCCCCGCACCCCACGTCGAGCAGCCGTTCGCCTTCTACAGGCCTGAGGAGCCAATGGATCAGATCCTTCTCGCGCCTGTCTATGTAATATGTGGCTGGAGAACGTAATCCAATCGTCATACGATTACCCCGCGCTTTTACCCAAATATACCGTTGACAGGTTCTTCTCCTACCCGCCGATTGAAGACATATTCGTTGCGCACTTTCTTCTGTGTCCTTGATGGCAGTCTATCTTGTAACTGTCGGGTTTTCTTCCGATAAGATCTCGTATGAGGGCCTCCAGTTCGGAATCGGTGCACCCGGAGCGCAGGGGTGTCTTGAGATCAGCCGTCGGCTCATCGGCGAGGAGGCACGCCCTCAGGTGCCCGTCGGCTGTCAGACGAAGCCTGTTGCAGGAACTGCAGAATCCGTGACTCATGGCACTGATGAACCCGATTTTCCCCTGTGCGCCCTTCAGGGTGTACAGACGGGCCGGACCGCCCATCCTGTCTGTCTCCGGGACTACCGGCTCCAGGGAGCTGAACCCGCTGATACGATGCATAATCTCGTCATTGGAAAGATGCTCCAGACTGTTTTCCAGGGCCGAGTCGCCTATCGGCATGAATTCAATGAACCGTACCTGATAGGGCCTGTCCATGGTGAGTCTTGCAAAATCGAGTATCTCGTCGTCGTTGAACCCTTGTATTGCTACCACGTTGATCTTGATGGGCGAGAATCCCGTACGATATGCCTTCCGTATCCCTCTGATCACGTTGTCTAGATTTCCCCCCCTGGTTATATCCCTGTATCTGTCAGGAACAAGGGAGTCAAGGCTTATATTGATCCTCCGGATACCCGCATCGAATATCGCCTCGGAGCACCCTTCGAGGAGCACCCCGTTTGTTGTCAGGCTGATGTCCCTCAGACCTTCCACCTTGTTAAGTGAGGAGAGAAAGCCTATGACCCCGCGCCGGACCAGGGGTTCTCCTCCGGTCACGCGGACCTTGGTGATCCCGGTCTTGACGGCAACGTTCACAATTCGCAACATCTCCTCATACCTTAGGATGTCCTCATGACCCATAAAAGACACGCCTTCCTTCGGCATGCAGTACACGCAGCGCAGGTTGCATCGGTCGGTGATCGATATTCTCAGGTAATTGATTTCTCTGTTATGCTTATCTATCATATGAGATATCCTTAGCGATTCCCGTTGCCAGGAAAGGGAACAACCCGTCCCACCTGCAAAAACCCCTGCATGATCGCCGAACGTGAAATGTGAAAGCCTTTTCTAGCACAATCGGGTATGCATAACAAGATATCCGCACACCCGATCCGAGGGCTTGCAGACCATTCCGATTGTGTTGTCCCCCCATCAACTTACCGTGCCGATTTGAGGGAAAGTGCGGAGGGGCAATCCCCTTTTTCTTTCTACCATATTTTTGTGGGGCGGCGCGATTTCTTTTGATCCTGTTATATGGTAGAAGGTTTTTGCGGGTGCACCTTCTGGCCTGATGGACCCTCCGTGGTGGACGCCCGATGCCGGGGATATTAAATATAATGGTTAGAACGATAACGATACTGTCTGTCGGTATAATCTCGATATCCTTTGCGGCTATATTCGTCAGATTCTGTGACGATGTGCCGGCGATTATGATAGCTGCGTACCGGCTGGGCGTTGCGTCTCTTATCCTGCTCGTATTCTCGAGAATACGAGGTGTCTCTTTCAGGATACCCAGAAAAGACCTGCTTCTTTCGATTGCCGGAGGCGTGTTTCTGGGGCTGCATTTCATATTCTGGATAACGTCACTGAAATATACGTCGGTTGCGAGCAGCGTGGTCCTTGTCACCACCAATCCCATCTTTGTAGGGATCTTCTCCTATTTCATTCTGAAGGAGAGACAGCACAGGGAGATTATAATCGGGACAATTCTGTGCCTCATCGGGAGTGTCGTGATCGCGGCGGGAGACAGCGGGATTCACTCCCTGATCCTGCTTGATGAAAAGGCGCTGGTGGGGGATGTCCTTGCGTTGGTTGGGGCGGTGATGGCGAGTGCCTATCTGCTCACGGGGAGCAGGGTGAGGGAGCGTCTCGACATATTGACCTATATAACCATCGTGTACACGACAAGTGCTATTTTCCTGGCCGGGGTATCTCTTCTCATGGGTATCTCTTTCACCGGGTACCGATCCTCTTCCTATATGTACATGATCCTTCTGGCTGTTATCCCGCAGCTCGTGGGACACACATCCATCAATTGGGCGCTGAAACACCTGAGGGCGGGGATGATCGCGATATCGATCCTCGGGGAGGCGATCGGGGCTACGATCCTCGCGTATCTCTTCTTCGGGGAAACGGTGAGTACCCCTCAAATAGCTGGGATGGCGCTCATATTCACCGCCATTATCATAGCGTCGAGAAAGGGGAAAAAAATACAGGGTTGACAGAGATCTTTTTCACCTTTCCGATTCCGGTCCAAGTACCGCTCCCGGACCCGTTCTGTGTGTGGCCTCTTATTATAACCCCTTCGTATTGGATCTGTCGTTCGGGTCTTTTTTGTCTGCCACCTGGCAGGACTGGTTCATTCAGGTGGGAACTCCCATCTTCGGCAGGATATAGGCCTGAAGGACAAACCAGGCGGCAGCAATCCCCAGCAGGATTAGTATGTCTTGCATAACGTAACACTTCCTCCGTAACAGTTTTTAACAATAAGCCGGGGTCTTCTCACGCGTACCATTGCTGTGCGGATCCCCGACATCGTACATCATCTTTTTGTCGTGGACAGGATCTTCCCCCGTGTACTGACAACGATTTCCTCCAGAGGTATCTTTCTGCCCGCCGCCTCCATCCCTTTCTTTACTATCAGGGGGAGGCCGGAGCAGCAGGGGACTTCCATCACGACCGTGGTGACGCTCCTGATCCCCGCGGTCTTGAAGATATCGGCAAATCTATGGATATAGTTCTGGGCGTCGTCAAACTTCGGGCATCCCATCAGGACGACCTTCCCCTTCAACAGGTCCCGGTGAAGCGTAGGAATGGTGACAGCCGTGCAGTCCGCGATCACGAGCAGATCGGCACCCTTGAGAAACGGCGCGGTTGCCGGTACGAGCCGTATCTGGATGGGCCAGTGCGTCAGTGAGGAGACACCACCGGTCTCCCCGATGTCGGCAGGTCGGTTTGCCTCCCGGCAAGGCGCGAAGGACTCAAAGGTCTGGAGCGTGCTCGACGGGCATCCGCAGGGCAGGGGGTCCATCATCTCGCCCCGGTTGTCTTCCTTGTCGCTAAGATACGTATTCAGCGCCTCTTTGTCAAATGCGTCCGTTTCCCGTTCAGCGACCTTCAATGCCCCCGTAGGGCATTCCCCCACGCACGCGCCGAGACCGTCACAGTACCTGTCCTCGACGACCCGGGCCTTGCCGTCAATGATCTGCAGGGCGCCCTCGGCACACCCGGGGACACATTGCCCGCAACCGTCACACAGACCTTCGTCAATCTCGATTATCTTGCGCAATACCTTCATTGGTACCACCATCCAGAATTATTTTATTTCCGTTATCGCACCGGCCCCTGAGGGAGGACTTGACCTGTCCGGATTAAATGGTTATACACATATCGCATAAATATAAATAGAGGAGGTGTCTCTCTATGACACGCAGGAAGAAAATTATTGTGATCGGCGGTTCCGCCGCAGGCCCCAAGGCCGCCGCAAAGGCGCGAAGGGTGGACTATAATGCCGATATCGTTATCCTGCAGAAGGATCCCGACCTGTCGATGGCCTCCTGCGGATATCCGTACTATGTCGGAGGTTATTTTGATGACAGGAATATGCTCCTGTGCACCCCGACCGGCGTGACACGGGACCCCCTCTTTTACCTCAACGCGAAGGGGATAGAGGCGAGGACGAACACCGAGGTAACGGCGATCGACAGGAAAAGCAAGACCGTGGCCTGTACGAACCTGCTGACGGGAGAGAGGAAAACGCTTGAGTATGACAAGCTTATCATCGCCACGGGCTCCGTCCCCAAGATGCCCCCCGTTCCGGGGACCAACCTCGACGGTGTAACCACGCTCCAGTCGATGAAGGATGCCGATTTTCTGCGCAGGGTGCGCGACGAAGAGAGGATTAAAAAAGCCGTTGTCATCGGGGGCGGGCTGATCGGGATCGAGACCTGCGAGGCCCTTCAACTGGCGGGGATCGATATTACGGTCATCGAACTGTTGCCCCAGCTCCTGACCTTCCTCGACTGGGAACTCGCAAAGCTGGTCGAAAACCATGTGAGGGACAAATCGGCGAATGTGATCACCGATAACGGTATCGCTGAATTCCTGGGTAAGGATGGAAAATTGACCGGTGTGAAGCTTCGGAACGGGGCTGAACTGGATTGCGAGCTGGCCGTGGTCGCCATCGGTGTGACCCCCAACGTGCGCCTCGCGAAGGAGGCGGGGCTGAAGATCGGCGAGAGAGGTGGAATCGATGTCAGTGAATACATGCAGACCTCCGATAAAAATATCTACGCCGTGGGGGACTGTGTCGAATCGCTCAACCGGATAACGGGGAAAAAGGTCCTGGCCCCCTATGGAGACCTCGCCAATCTGCAAGGGCGTGTCGCGGGGGAAAATGCGGTGGCGGGGAACAGTGTTACCTTTCCGGGGACCATCCAGACGGGGATATGCAAGGTCTTCGATTTTGCGGCAGGCTCGACCGGTCTCTCCGAAACGATGGCGAACAAACTGGACTACAAAGATATCATCACGGTGATCAACGCGAGTCCCGATAAGCCCGGTTTCATGGAAGGACAGCTTCTGGTCACCAAGCTGCTTGCCGACCGGAAGACCGGTAAGATCCTCGGAGCTCAGTGCGTCGGTCCGGGGAATGTGAGCAAGCAGATCGCCCAGTGGGCGATGGCCATCCAGGGAAATCTGTCCGTTGAGGATATCGTTAACGCCGACCTCCCCTACGCCCCTCCCTTTTCTCTCGCCATCGATCATTTCATCGCGACGGCCCACATCATGCAGAATAAGATGAAGGGGCGCATGAACGGGATCTCGACCGTGCAGGTCAAGAAGAAGCTGGAGAACCATGAGACCCCTTTCATCCTGGATGTCAGGGGTCCGGATGAGTATGAAGCGATGCGCCTGGGTATCGGAGAGGCCTTGATTCCCCTCGGCGCCCTGCGCAAGCGGCTGAATGAACTTCCCGAGGACAAGGGGCGGGAGATCATCTGCTTCTGCAAGATATCCCTCAGGGGATATGAGGCGGCCCTCGTTCTTGAGGCCAACGGCTGGAAGGATGTGAAGGTCATGGAAGGCGGCATCATGGCGTGGCCGTACACGCGCGAGAAATAGAGGGTAATCCGTCGGCACTGACAGCTGATAGCGGGGGATCTACAGTATGAGGTATCGGAAAAGAAACTTTCTTTGTTTTCTGTGTGTCCTTTTCTTGATTGTGTCGTGCAGCACGGTCCCCATAACGGGGAGAACGCAGCTCAGCCTTGTCCCTCCGTCGAGCATGCTTTCCATGAGCCTTCAACAGTACGATGAGTTTCTGAAGTCCAGCACGGTCAGCGCCGATAAGGTCTCGACTACTATGGTGAAGAGAGCGGGGAGTCGCATTCAGGAGGCCGTGGAGAGGTATTTTATCGAGCATGGTATGCGGGGGGAACTGAAGAACTATGCCTGGGAGTTCAACCTCATTGAAAACAAGGAGGTAAACGCTTGGTGCATGCCCGGCGGAAAGGTGGCCGTCTATACGGGGATTCTTCCGATCACGAGGGATGAGAACGGACTGGCCGTCGTCATGGGGCACGAAATAGCCCATGCCGTTGCCGGTCACGGCGGAGAGCGTATGAGCCATCTCCTCGCCGTACAACTGGGCGGCCTGGCCCTGGCCGTGGCAATGGCCGAGAAGCCGGAAGCCTCTCGGAACCTGT
>CAZNBR010000065.1:0-11521 GCA_964571315.1 uncultured Syntrophaceae bacterium | reverse complement strand
CGGGGTCATCGGTTCTCCGTCCGCCTGCACGACCCTGAGGCCGAGCAGTCGCTTGCCCGGTGTCTGTCCCGTGGTGCCGTGAAAATAGATAAAGTAGGCCGCGTTGATCATGACGGCCATCCCGTAGTAGGGAATGAGGACGGTGTAGGTGAAGCCGTCGCCCATGGGAATGAGAAAGTTTCCTATCAGGGACAGGATGATGGTGAATAGATAGAGGATGATCGTGTCTATCGAAAGCGCCGCAAGCCTTCGCCAGAATCCACCGTAGTGAGTGATCATGGAGTATCCTCCTGTAACGAGCCGAACAGTCCCTTCTCGTACTGGATAATGGAAAGGACGGCAAGGGGGGCCGTCTCGGTCCTCAGGATCAGCCTCCCCAAGCTTGCGGACAGAAAACCGTTCTGCCGGGCCTTTTCGATCTCCTCCCAGGAAAATCCGCCTTCCGGGCCGATGACGATGCAGAAGCCGTTCACCCCCGCGTGTCTTTCGTCGGTCAGTATCTCCCGGATTCCGAGCTGTGCCTCCGCCTCCCACAGGATTATCCGGAGGGCATCCCCGTCCGCCGAGCGGAGCATCTCATCGAACGATACGATCTCGCTCACCTCTGGGACATCCCCCCTGCCGCACTGTCTGGCTGCCTCGACGGCTACCTTGCGCCACCGCGCCGCCTTTCCCGCGGCCCGGTCACCCGTGAGCCGGGGTATGGAGCGTGAGGAGATGAAGGGGACGATCCGGCTGACCCCCAGTTCCGTGGCTTTCTGAATGATGAACTCCATCTTGCTTCCCTTGGGGAGCGACTGGGCGAGCGTTATCCGCGTCTCGGGCAGTCTGATATCCTCTTTCGTGACCACCTCCAGGTGGACTCCGCCGGTGGAGAACCCCCTGATGACGGCCTTGTATTCATGGCCCACCCCGTCGAAGAGTATCAGGCTATGCCCCTCTTTGAGGCGCAGGACGTCCCGCAGGTAGGCGCAGTATTCCTCCCCCAGCTCAGCAGAGGTTCCCTCGCTGAGCACTTGGGGATTGTAGATTCTCGGTATGGCCACTGTCTCTCTCCGGGTACTGAAAGGTGTGGTTCAGGAATGATGAGCGGCGTCCTTCTTAAAGGTGTAGCAGACCCATTCCTTTTCGATCTGTGTATTGTGCAGCGTAACGTCCCCGTTGCAGAATATCTTCTCCACGTCTTTCGCGTCATGCTCGGTGATCCCCGACGCTATGATGTATCCCCCGGGTTTCGTCAGGGATATCAGGTGTGCGTGAAGCTGTATGAGCACACCCGATATCAGGTTGGCGACGATCAGGTCGAAGCTGCCCCTGCACAGGGTGATATCGCGATTGATAATCTCGACGCGGTCTTCCACGCCGTTGATGACGATGTTCCTACCTGCTATTTCTACAGCCTTCGGATCTATATCGATGCCCTTTACGGCGCGCACGCCGAGCTTCGCGGAGCATATGGCAAGTATCCCCGTGCCCGTGCCGACGTCAAGGACAGTCCGCTCTTCGCGGGAGCCGTCCTTGAGCAGCAGGTCCTCGATAGCTACAATGCACATCCTGGTGGAGGAGTGCTGCCCCGTGCCGAAGGCCATCCCGGGATCTATATCGACGACGATATCGCTGCCGGCGGGGGAGTACCGCTCCCAGGTCGGCTTGATGACGATGTTTTCGCTTACCCTGAGAGGCTTGAAATATTTTTTCCACTGCTCAGCCCAGTCGGGATCGACAATGGTCTTTGTGGAAAGGCGGGGTTTTTCCAGTTTGGGGAACAGGGAGGATAGGCTGTCGATATACGCCGTGATGCGATCCGTCTGTTTCTTTATGGTGCGGCTCCAAGGCAGGTAGGACTTGATTGTTTCCTGTGTGGAAACCGTGGGACCGTTGAAGGAATCCTGAACGGCCACGTCTTGAAACACGCCGCCTGTTCCCGTCTCTTCCAGGAAGTTGGACAGCGCCTCGGTCAGCTCCGGCGGCGTCAGGATGGTTATCTCGATCCATTTCTCTTTTGTCTCAGGCATATCGTGCCTCCTGTCGTCTGTGGAGAAGCATGAACAATTTTCTGAAACGGGCGCCCCCGTGGTCTCAGGAACGGTCAGGACCGGATCGCCCCCTGTACCTGCGCAGGCTACCACCCCTTTGTAGATATTTCAAGCACCTTGAACTTTCATGGCCTTCGTGATAATCATTTCCTTCTGATTTCTTGAGAGGATGGACCGGATGGAGTTTTATCCCGTATGTCTTGACATCTCGAATGAGAGGTGCGTCGTCGTGGGTGGAGGAGAGGTCGCCGAGAGGAAGGTGATCGGTCTCCTCGAGTGCGGCGCGAAGGTGGTCCTTGTAGCGAGGGCCCTGACTCCGGCGCTGCGCGCGATGAGGGACGCGGGAAAGATAGAGCAGGCGTCCGATGACTATAAGGAAGAATATCTGGAAGGAGCCTTTTTGGTAATAGGGGCGACCGACCGGGCCGATGTCAATGAAAAGGTCTCCCAGGATGCCCGTGAAAGGGGAATCCTGGTGAATATTGTGGATGTCCCCGCCCGATGTAATTTCATCGTGCCTTCGGTCTTCCGCCGGGGCGACCTCCTGGTGGCCGTGTCGACCGGAGGGAAGAGCCCGGCACTGGCCAGGCGGCTGAGGGAGGAGATCGAGGAGAGATATGGCCCCGAATACAGCACGCTCCTTACGATCATGGGCGATCTCAGGGGAAGGATCATTGCCCGGGGGGCTTCGTCGGCGGAAAACAGGGTGCTGTTCGAATCCGTGCTGGATTCCGATATCCTCCGGTATATCAGAGAAGGAAAAGGGGACAAGGTACGGGAGATCATCAGGGACCTAACCGGCGAGGATGTCGAGGTAGGGTTTTGACCGTCTGGTTGGGGAATCCGTGCCACGTTCGTTTGTAAATCCGAAGGGTTTACATGCGGTAACTTTTTGCGAAGGCATCAATGATGGATCTGATTTTTTTCAGGATCGCGCTTGCCGCCTACTTCGTGAGCACGGTGGGTTATGTCGCCTCGCTCTTTGCCGGAAGGGTGCGTGTGGCGAAGGCATCGATGTGGGTTCTGGCCCTGGCATTCACCCTGCACACGGTCCATATCGCCATGCAGTGGATGGGGACCGCCTCCATCCCGTCGACGAACATCTATGGTTCACTCTCATTCGTCGCCTGGGCCGTTGCCGGCTCGTACCTTGCCTTGCAGGCAAAGACGCGGACGCAGGTACTGGGAGCCTTTGTGTCTCCCGCGGTGGTGGTGGTGATGATGATAGCGTCGTCAGCGGGATTGATGGATGGACCCCCCATCCCGTCCGCCCTGCGCGGCCCCCTGCTTTCCTTTCATGTTGTGCTTCTGCTGACCGGCGGGGCCCTCTTCGCGCTGGCCTGCCTGGCGGGGATCATGTATCTGGTGCAGGACAACCTGATACGGGGCAAGAGGGTGCGCGGTTTCAGCAGGCTGCTTCCGTCCCTGCGGGATCTCGACAGGATAAATCATCTGTGCACCGTCTGGGGCTTTCCGCTCCTCACGTTCGGCATCATTGCTGGATCGATATGGGCCCGGACGGTCTGGGGGAGCAACTGGCACTGGGATCCGAAACAGGTCTTTACGGCGGTCTCCTGGGTTCTGTATGCCGCAGTAGTTCACCAGAGGATAGCCATCGGGTGGAAGGGCAGGAAGGCGGCCTTGCTCTCGATCATAGCCTTTGCGGGGCTCCTCTTCGCCTTTATCGGTGTGAATGCCCTTTTTGTAACGATGCATCGTTTCTGATTGATGCGGGATGCGGGAAATATGAGTATAGCCCTCCTGGGAATAAATCACCGAAGCGCCCCCCTGAGTATCAGGGAACGCTTGTCCATATCGTGCGGGGAAGAGGGAAGGCCCTTCGAGGAGTTGAAGAAGATCCCGCAGATCGGAGAGGCGCTGTACCTTGCCACCTGCAACCGGGTTGAGGTGCTGGTGAACATGGAAGATGCGGACGCGGGCGTGGAGGGGCTGAAGGCGTTCATTACCGCGCATGGGAACCTCTCCCCCGGGGAGATGGAGAAATGCCTCTATGTGTACCGCGATGAAGAGGCGGTGCGCCACCTCTTCAGGGTTACGTCGAGTCTCGACTCGATGGTCATGGGGGAACCGCAGATCCTGGGGCAAGTCAAGGATGCCTACCGTCTCTGTGTGAAGCAGAAGGCCTCCGGTGTCATATTGAACAAGCTGCTTCACCATGCCTTTCGGGTGGCCAAGCGGGTGAGGACCGAGACCGCCATAGCTAACAACGCTGTTTCCGTCAGCTTTGCCGCGGTCGAGCTTGCCAAAAAGATATTCGGCGCGCTTGACGGGAAGCGGGTGCTCCTCGTGGGCGCGGGCGAGATGGCGGAGCTCGCGGCACGGCACCTCATGGACAGCGGTGTTGACCGGATGATCTTTACCAACCGCACGTACGAGAACGCGGTCAGGCTGGCGAACGACTTTCAGGGCCTTCCGGTCGAGTTCGAGCTTCTGGAGGAGCAACTGGGGGACGTCGATATCGTGATCAGTTCCACGGGGTCTCCGGATTGCATCATATCCTCCGATATGATCGAGGCGGCGCTGCGCAGGCGGAAGAACCGGCTGCTGTTCCTCATCGACGTGGCGGTGCCGAGAGACATCGACCCTGCCGCGGGGGATATCGACAACGCGTATCTGTATAATATCGATGATCTCCAGGGGGTTGTCGACCAGAATACGCAGGGTCGCCTCAAGGAGGCACACAAGGCGCAGTCCATCATTGACGAGGAGGTCGCAAAATTCTCCGGGTGGTACGCCACGCTCGAGGTCGTCCCGACGATAGTGGACCTCAAGGGGAAGGCCGAAGAGATCGTCAAGGGGGAAATGGAAAAGTCCCATTCGTGGATGAAGAATCTGGGCACAGAGGAGCGAGGGAACATAGAGATACTGGTCAACTCCGTCGTCAACAAGATCCTTCACGATCCCGTCGTCGGACTGAAGAGGGAGAGCCGCAACGGCGGTGCCGACCCTTACGTTGCGGCCATCAAGAAATTGTTCAGGCTGAAATAGGGTAGGGGCATGCCAACAATCCTCTGTCATTTCTAAGGAGTTTTCACGACAAGCTATAGTCCCCGTCAGGGCAAAATCTTAGATTTCTCCCTGCGGTCGAAATGACAGGATAATGGTCAAAGGGACATTCTTTGATTGATACGACAGTAGGGGGTCACGGCTGAGCACGTGGCGGGTCTGGTCTCTATTTCCTGTGCAGTATCCTTTCCAGGAGCCTTCCCGGAAGGGTGCTCTTCGAATGCAGGGCCCCGTGGGGGCAGATCTCCATACAGCAGTAGCACCTGATGCATGTGTTATAATCAAAGACAATGTTCTTGTCCGTGCTGTGTATCGCCTTCACCGGGCAGAATTCCCAGCATGCGCCGCACATCTCGCATTTCGTCTCGTCAACGACGGGGCGCTGAAGGAGATACTTCCTGGCTAAGTGCTGGAGCCTCTGGGGGCCGTACATAAGGGATGCGTTTTCCGGCAGCCTGAACCCTTCTATCCGCGGAACCGTTCCGTCTATGTCGATTGGTTCCCCCGCGATGCCCATCTCCACGGATGCCCTGTCGGTCGGCAGGTCCTCGGGATCAATCCCGAGCATGGCACAGATGACGCGATCGACGGCCACCGCATCCCTCCCCGCGAGAAGATATCCCACCTGCCGCGGGGTTCCCCCTTTCCCCGGGCCGTCCCCCTCCAGAGCCAGGATGCCGTCTACTATCGTGACGGCCGGCCCCAGCGTATGGTAGATGCTGACGAGGAGACGGGCGAACAGGTCCCGGTCGACGCCCGCCCGCATGTGCCATTCGGGTTTTCTGAAGCCCACCACGCAGCCGAACAGGTTTTTCACGCCGCAGGTCAGGAGCATCTGGCCGTGTGTCTTCAGCTTGGCCAGATTGACAATGATATCAGCCTCGACCGCGTCCCCGGCGATGTCGATCTCGCCGAAGGGGGCACCCACGTCGATCCTGACGGATCCCCTGAACTCTCGACACTCCACGTCAAGTCCGTCGAGGGCGGCCCTGATGCCGCTCTTTGCCAGTATGTTGCTGAATGATCCGATGGCCTGGCTGTCCGATATCTGCGGCCGTGCCCCCTTATCGATGACGTACTGCGCGACCGCGCGTACGATCAAGGGGTGTGTGAGGATGGCGCTCTCCGGGGGCGCCGCCTGCAGAAGGTTAGGTTTTATAAGTACCCTGCTGGATGGTGTGATGATGTCCCCGCAGAAGGCCTCAAGGAATTCATAGACCAGGGGCCGCAGTATCTCGTAGTCGTAGGACGCCTCCCTGATAATAACCGTGGACATGCTCCGCTTCCCTGCCCCCCTGGTATGCTGCTTCTACATACTATCCGTTCGTGAAAAACGCCAAGGGAAAACAGGTTAATCGACTCAGGCGGCCATGGGCTCAGGGTGGTTCGGTTTTTGTGGGGAGGGGTCGCCGGGGAAATAAAAAAGGCACCCCGGATATGACCATGGATGCCTTTTTCTGCTGAGTTCAATACGTAACGTATTATATAACTTACGTATTATACAATTTTGACGTTGGTAGCTGACGGACCTTTGGCGCCTTGCTCAATATCGAACGACACGCGCTGATTCTCCTCCAAAGTTCTGAACCCCTCGCTCTGGATAGCGCTGTAATGAACAAACACATCGCCACCTTCATCGTTTTCGATGAAGCCGAAACCCTTGCTTGAATTAAACCACTTCACAGTACCTTCAGACACTATGGCAACCCTCCTTTCCTGAGTTTTCTAAAGTAGGATCGCCTGCATGTAAGAAGAACACGGGAGCGGAAAAATCCAGCTGTCTAAATTCGTACTTTAAAATGTCTCAATCCTAACTTTACGTGCCCCCCCACTACCTGTAAGTAAGGGCACTTTTTTGACACAGTAGTGTGACTATACAATATTTTTAAGGCAAGTCAAGCCCTTTTTTTGAGTTCTGAGCCGATTTCCCTCGCTTTTTCGGAGAAAAAAGGGTCCCTCTCACCTCATCCCTGCTTTTTCGCCATCTGCTCAAGGATTTGCGGGATCGTTTTCCCGTCGCCGCACACCTGCCTGATAGCCTTCGAAAGGGTTTTGCTTATCTGCTCTCCCAGTATCTCTTCGGAAAAACTTACATGTACCAGCGAAGAAGTCGCTGCGGCCTCCATCGTGCGGACTATTCTGGCGCCTCTGACATCCGCAAAAACGATCGTGAGTTTGACATCCGTCCGGTAGGTTTTCTTTATGCCGTCCTTGTTGCAGACAACCTCAAGCCGGTCGATGGAGCCGCCTATCAGGACTGTCCCCCACCTTTTCTCGATCGAGTCGCTCTGCAGATTCCATGCGGGGTTCTCCGGAGAGAGGGAATATCCCTCCGCGGACAGGCATTTCCTGATACCGTCGGTAACCGTGTCCACAGGCCTGACCTGTTTCGGGAGGACCGGTACCGTCTTCCCGTCGGAGAACACGACCGTTCCTATAACCATCGTGTCTTCCACCTTTCTTGCATCGGTAAATCCGGCGACGGTAATGCGAGTGGTCCCTGCGCTGCCGGTTCCGGAAGCGGATGTTTCCGACGGCAGATAGCCCATATTGACCGTGTAAAGGTTGATGGGGGCACAGGAGAAAAAGAGCGTCAAAACCAACAGCGCCATCCCGGCCGCCACGGCGGGTGAGAAAAAGCGTTTCATATCGATTCGTTCCTCCTTGTTAGGTTTGTCCTTGTTCAGGTAAAATGTACGTGACTATCTTCCGGGTGTCAACCGGAAACGGAGGAGGGAAGAGTTGCTTCAGCACGGTCCTCTTTGCAGCGTTGCCTTATCCCTCAAAAATGTGTTACTGTCCGCCTCGGGAGGCCGGAAAATGCGCGACACACGAATACTGGTAACGGGCGGAGCCGGGTATATCGGCAGCCACACCTGCCTGGCATTGCTCGAAGCGGGGTATGACGTGGTTGTCCTCGACAATCTTGTCAACAGCAAGGAGGAATCGCTCAAGAGGGTGCAGCAGATCGCGGGCAAATCGCTGGAATGTCACACAGTCGATCTGCTGGACGGGGGCGCGCTGGACAGGGTCTTTGAAGGTACCCCGATCGATGCCGTGATTCACTTCGCGGGTCTGAAGGCGGTCGGAGAATCCGTCAGCATGCCGCTTCGCTACTATCACAACAACGTCACGGGGACACTGCACCTGTGCGAGGCGATGCGCCGGCACGACGTCAGAAAGATCGTTTTCAGTTCGTCAGCGACGGTCTACGGGGACCCTCACACGGTCCCCATAACGGAAGAGTTTCCCCTGGCACCCGCCAACCCCTACGGGCGTTCAAAGCGTATGATCGAAGAAATCCTCTGTGACGTATCCGCTGCCGGGGAGCAGTGGGACATCGCCCTCCTGCGGTATTTCAATCCGGTGGGGGCCCATTCCAGCGGTCTGATCGGCGAAGACCCGAACGGCATACCGAACAATCTCTTCCCCTATATCACGCAGGTTGCGGTCGGCAAACGAAAGGAACTTTCGGTGTTCGGCAATGACTATCCCACCACGGACGGGACGGGTGTCAGGGATTATATCCATGTCGTCGACCTGGCGGACGGGCACCTGAAGGCCTTGGAGAAGTTGGCATCGAATCCCGGCATTGTCACCTACAACCTGGGTACCGGGCGGGGGTACAGTGTCCTTGAAGTTGTTGAAGAATTTGGAAAGGCCTCCGACCGCGCCGTGCCCTATACCATCGCGGGCCGCCGTCCGGGCGACATCGCGGCGTGTTATGCCGATGCCTCGAAGGCAAAGAGGGAGATGGGGTGGTCGGCGAAGAGGGGTATAGATGAGATGTGCGCCGACGCGTGGCGCTGGCAGGCACGCAATCCTGATGGATATTGAGACCAGAGTAGAAAACAACAATAATGACTGAAAAGGCATCCAAACCCCTTGTGTTTCTCATAGACGGGACGAATTATATCTACCGCGCGTTTTACGCGATCCGCGGGCTTTCCACCTCCCGGGGATTTCCCACCAACGCAATCTACGGTTTTACCAATATGCTCATGAAGCTGTGCCGCGACTGGGCGCCGGAGTACATCGCCATCGCGTTTGACGCGAAGGGTCCCACCTTCAGGCACGAGGCGTACGATCAGTACAAGGCTAACCGCAGCGCGATGCCCGGCGACCTCCGCCCCCAGATCACCCCCATCAAGGATATCGTCCGCGGTTTTTCCATCAAGGTCATCGAAGAGCAGGGGATCGAGGCGGACGATGTCATCGGCACCCTGGCGAAGAGATACGAAGCAGCGGGGGTGAGAGTGGTCATCGCCTCCGGCGACAAGGACCTGATGCAGCTCGTGTCGGACAATGTCCTGATGGTGGATACGATGAAGGACATCTCCTATGACATCGAGGGGGTAAAGGGCCGCTTCGGTGTGGGACCGGACAAGGTGGTCGATATCCTGGGGCTCGCGGGGGACTCGTCGGATAACGTCCCCGGGATCCCCGGCGTGGGTGAAAAGACGGCCCTCAAGCTGGTGAAAGAGTTCGGTTCTCTCGAAGGTGTCCTGGAGAATGCCGGAAAGGTCAAGGGGAAGGGCCTGAGTGAAAAACTAACGGAATTTGCCGATCAGGCCCGGATGAGCAGGGACCTGGTGACCATCAGGACGGACGTCCCGATTCCCTTCGACTTGGAGGACCTCCGTTTCAAAGAGCCCGATGTGGAGGTGCTGCAGGGAATCTTCCGGGAGTTCGAGTTCCCCGGCCTCGTCTCTCGGCTGGGAGAGGAAGGGCAGAAGGAGGAAGAGGAGACGGCGGACTACCGTCTGATCACCGATGGAGATGAGGTTGCCCCGTTCCTGGATGAACTGCGCGCTGCCGGCGGGTTTTCCTTCGATTTGCAGCTGACCCCGGATGACGCGGTGAGGGCCCGGATCGTGGGGGTCGCCCTGTGTTGTGGCGCGAAGAGGGCCTGCTACCTGCCCCTGGCCCACACGGGCGAGGGGGCGCAAGGGCAGCTTGATGCGGACAGAACACTGGCGCCCCTGGGAGAGCTCCTCTCCGATGGCACACTGAAGAAATACGGGCATGATATCAAGACGGCGACCCTCGCCCTCGCGCGCAGGGGAATCGCGCTGAAGGGGGAGGTATCGGATATCATGCTGGCTGCGTATATCCTCGATCCCTCCCGGCGCGGGTACGACCTGCCCGACCTGGTCCAGGAGCAGTACGGCCGGACCATCCCCTCCCTCAAGGACCTGACCGGGAGCGGCGCGAAGGCGATTCCCTTCGACACCGTACCCATCGATCATGCCGTCCCGTACGCGTGCCGACGGGCGGACTTTATCTTCCGGCTCGCTCCCCCCCTCGCCGAACGGATGGAGGAGGCGGGGGTGAAGAAACTCTTCGATGACGTGGAGATGCCCCTCGTCGGTGTGCTCGCCTCGATGGAGGCAGCGGGAGTGCTCCTCGACTGCGCCCTTCTGGGGGAGATGTCGGGCCAGCTGGGTCAGCTCCTGGATATCTCCGAGGAGAAGATATACCGCCTGGCGGGAGAAGAGTTCAACATCAATTCACCAAAACAGCTCCAGGTGGTCCTCTTCGACAGGCTCGGCCTCCCCCGAGGGCGGAAGACGAAGGCGGGGTACTCGACGGACGTGGACGTCCTGACGAATCTCGCGCGGTCGTATGAACTCCCGGCTGAGATCCTAGCCTACCGGAGCCTGGCGAAGCTCAGATCGACCTATGTCGACGCTCTCCCTCTTCTCGTCAATCCGGAGACGGGACGGGTGCATACATCTTACAACCAGACGGTGACGGCGACGGGGAGACTCTCGAGCAGCAACCCCAACCTTCAGAACATCCCGATCAGGACGACCGAGGGGAAGAGGATACGGCAGGCTTTCATCGCGCCCGAGGGATGCGAGATCGTCTCCGCCGACTACTCCCAGATAGAGCTGCGTATCCTGGCGCACCTCTCCGGAGACGCGCTCCTGATAGAGGCGTTCCGGTCGGGGGAGGATGTTCACACGAAGACGGCCTCCGATATATTCGGTGTCTTTCCGGGGATGGTCAGCGAGGAGATGCGCCGGCAGGCGAAGGTGATCAACTTCGGCGTCATCTACGGGATGAGCGCCTTCGGCCTCGCCCGGGAGCTGAATATTGGCCAGAAGCGCGCGCAGGATTACATCGATGGCTACTTCTCCCGCTTCTCCGGCGTCAGCGCATTCATAGAAGAGACGCTCGAGGGGGCGAGAAAGAGGGGATTCGTCACAACGCTCTTGAACCGCCGGCGCTACCTCCCGGAGATCAACGGTACGAATGCCCAGGTCCGCCAGTTCGCGGAGCGGACGGCGGTCAACACCCCGATACAGGGGACGGCGGCCGACCTGATCAAGGTGGCGATGCTGGAGATCGCGAGGGGGATTGAGGAGAGAAACCTGTCCGCCCGGATGATCATGCAGGTGCACGATGAGCTCGTCTTCGAGGTCCCCGCGGCGGAGGTGGAGGAGATCATGGCC
>CAZNBR010000064.1:0-11586 GCA_964571315.1 uncultured Syntrophaceae bacterium | reverse complement strand
GGATGCCGGATCAAGTCCGGCATGACATTTGACATGTTTAATTGCCGGAGTAATATATCCATTTTCTGTCTGATAAGAATTTCCTTTTTGACGGTGAGATATAGGGTGAACGGTTCTGTGAGTCAATGCAATATTGTAATGTCTGTTGCGGATGGTCGTGAAATGGATGTGTCCTGTTATCGGCCTGTTGGGGTGGGGCGGTCCCTAAACCGCCCCACGCTCAATGCCGGAATCACCGGAAGAATTGAATCACATCCTGAATCGGTTTTCGCGGCCGCGTCTTTGGGTCTTCCGCCGGATACCCCACGGGAATGAGGCCCATAAAATCCCACTCGGGAGACACATCCAGGAGCTGCTCGATCTCCTTCTTGGCCTGCAGGGGCCCGGCCATCCACGTGGTTCCCAACCCGAAGTAATGCAAAAAGAGGCAGATGTAAGTGATGGCCGCAGCCGCGCTCTGCAGGCTGGTCTTTGCGGTCTCCCGGCAAGATCGGATCTCCCGGGCAATGGGGTCCGCCTCTCCCCGGGCCTGTAAGATCTGGTCGGCAATGCTGGAATATTTTCCAATCAGGACCGCGATGCACACCGGCGCTCCCCGGAAGAAGTCAGAACTCTTCCGCCATTGTGCCACGGTTTCCGCGAACTGCTTGGCCTCCGGCCAGGAGGCCATGAGTTCGGTCTTGGCCTGTACCGCGTCTCCCATTTTCCGGATCAGTTCCCTGTTGGTGACGATCAGAAACCTCCACGCCTGCTGATTCCCCCCGTTGGGCGCCCAGGTGGCCAGTTCCAGGGCCTTCAGCAGGAGGTCCTCCGGGACCGGTTTATCCTGAAATCTGCGGATCGAGCGCCGCGTCCTCGTCAATTCTGAAAGCTCTTCCCATGTAAGCATCTCGTTCACTCCTTTTATAGGTTATCATCTATTCAAATCTGAAAATTTGCTTTCATCGCTTCCCTAAACCCCCGACGGGATTCGATAAACCACTTCCAGTTACGGGGCCACAGGGCGGCAATACCATTTCCCTCCTGTGCGGCCCGGGCAACGCTTCGTGTCGCCCGCTTTTATGCTAAGGTTTACACGGTGCTTGTTCTCTACAAAAACCATGTTTAGCACAAAACGTCAAGCCGGAAGAAAGATATTTCAAGAGAGCGGGTGCAACCCTGTAATCAAACTTTCTATTTTTATGTTCTTCACCTACAAAGTCTTAATCCCTTGGTAACCTTCTGTGTAAAGATTACCGATAGAATATTTCTGTGTTGACCCCAGTTGTTCTTTCAATGATCTATACAGCGCCGGCAGCCCGTCAAGCATCGTGCGGTCGGCGGAGCCGTTGAGCTGGAAGCCGACGACGTTCCGGTCCGACGTATAGACGATGTAGGTCGCGTTCCCGATATTCAGCGGGAAGATCTTCTCGGCGAAATTGACCACCTTGGCGTATCCGCCGAGGGCGAGCGCCCAGGTGGCCACAACCGCGCCGTTGTCGTTGTAGGCCGTCAGCATCACGGACGCATCGCTTCCCCCCGTGTTGACGAAGGCGATCCCGGTCCAGCCGTTCTTCTCGATCTTGGGAAAGATTCCCGTGTACGCGCCGTACCCGCTTCCTCCCGCGTACGCCGCGAGCTGCTGGCCGTCCCAGGTGGCGAAAAGCTCGAAACCGGAAAGGGGGGTCGGGGAGTCGATCTTGAACCAGGCCGTGTTCGCGGGAAGACCGAGCGTGGAAACCAGGCCGACGTATTTCCTTTCCCCCGGGATGGTAAAGGTCGAGGGGGGCAAGGCTACCCCCTGGGCGGTGTAGGGCGTGATCGTAACCGTGACCGCCGACGCCGAGGGGTTGTAGGCCAAGATCCCGGTACACCAGGTATTGTCGCTCGCCACGTGGGGGTAGTAGAGGGTCGAGTCCGTGTTACCGCTCAGGAGGAGGCCGTCGAGTTGATTAGCCTCCGCTACTGCTCCCGAAGAGCTCCAAGCCGATGACGCCGGCCGCATTCGAGATCACCGCGGATTTGATGTTCGGCTGGGGCTGGTTGTTGAACCGGCTCGCGATCGTGAACGCCTTGTGCTCGCCCGCCTTGAGGGTATAGGACACACTCTGGCCGGTGTTGAAGGTGATGGTCATATCCTTTTGCGCCGAAGTGGTGTTCACGAGGCTTATTCCGGTCCACCAGAGATTGCTTTGGTCGATGTGTGTAATAAAGATATCTCCCGAATTCACCTCCTTGACCGCCGGGATCGCCACCCGATAAACCCCCGCCTGGTAGAACTTCGTGTACCCCTGGACTGTATCGGAGCTTGTGTCGAAAATGAGGTACCCGATGTTCGTGGAATTGCTAAACTCATTTGCAACGGTGATCTGTTTACGGCCATGGGCGGGAAGGGTGATCGCCTTACTTTCCATGAGTTGACCGGCGTTACTTAAGGCCCGGAGGGTGCCGGTGACTGTTTGATCGCTCGTATTGATGATTGCTACCTCCGTCTGCCAGGGAAGGTTCGTGTCCACGTGGGGGAAGTAGAGCGAGTTACCGGCCGCCGTCGCCGTGCCGGGAGCAAACTTCTGAACGGTCCAGGCCGAAGTATCGGTGACATATACATTGCCCTCGGCATCGACAGCTATATTGTTCGGACCATTTTCACTAAAATAACCGTTACCCTCTCCCTGAGCGCCCCACTTGGCAATGAAGGTGCCCGACGGGGAAAATTTCTGGATGCGGTGATTACATGAATCAGTAACATAGACGTATCCCAAAGAATCGGCAGCTATCCCTGATATACATGCAAGTTGCCCGTCCCCTGATCCGTATGAACCCCATTTGGTAATGAAGATTCCCGACGAAGTAAATTTCTGGATACGGGAACCCTCGCCAACATAGACATTCCCTGCAGTATCGGTGGCGATACCCCAGGGACCTTGCAGATGGCCATCCCCCTCCCCATACCATTCCCACATGTAGGTGCCAGAAGAACTAAGTTTTTGGATAGCATGATTGCCATAATCGGTAACATAGACATAGTTATTGGTGTCAATGGCTACACCTCGGGGGTATTGGAACGTACCTTCCATAGGTACCCAACGATCGTATTCGCCCCATTTGGTAATGAAGATTCCCGACGAAGTAAATTTCTGGATACGGTAGTTGTAGGTATCGGCGACATAGACATTACCCCCTGTATCAACAGCGATCCCGCCAGGATAAGAGAACTGGCCATCCCCGGAGCCTTTGGACCCCCAAGCCAGTATGAATTCGCCCGATGAGGAAAATTTCTGAATGCGGTGGTTTCCACTATCAGAAACATAGACATTTCTCGCAGTGTCTACGGCTATTCCCGACGGTGCACTGAATTGTCCATTACCGCTTCCCTGTGAACCCCATTTTGAAATGAGGTTACCGGCAGAGGTAAATTTCTGTACGCGATTGTTCCCCCTATCGGCGACATAGACCAAACCTGCGGTGTCAACAGCTATCCCTGTGGGGTTTTGGACGTTCCCATCTCGGGTTAAATCAGGCGGGCCCCATTTTGCGACGAATCGGTATTCTCCTTCAGTTGCTGCCTGGATCGTCTGATGCAATGGCAGAAAGGCATTGATGAGCATTATCCATAGAATACAAAGATTTAGTCAGGGGATTTGCGGAGATTAAAGTTTCTTCATTCAGTGACCGATAATGGGTTTGAAGAGGTAGTGTGGCTATGGATAAAATCGTGCACGTCACTGTATTATTCTATAGAGCATACGACTCATCAAAAGCCAATGAAGTTAACTTCCTTAGGAGGAGATTAAGATGATCGATCAGTTTATTTCCATTGCAGAAGTCATGGGTTACTTAAAAGTGGAGGAGATTTCCGATATCGAAGAAAGGGCGGAGATAATCCAGGAATTTCTTAATGGGCAGGCTAGTAAAGGCGTCGGAAATGCTTATGAGCGATATCTTGAAAACGGGGCTTCAACCGTGGCGAATGTCATAACGATGTATCCCAGGGCCACTAAAGAATGCATACTGTGGTGTGTCAACCACTATCTCAGCTTAAATAAGAATGCAAACGTGATCGAAAAAGCTTGCAGGGCAATGAAGCAGTACGGAACCGGATGCGGCACATCTGCCTGTTCATGCGGAATGACGTCTCTGCATAAGGAAATGGAAGCGCGCATTGCGAAACTTGTCGGCAAAGAAGAGGCGGTCCTCTTTCCCACTGGATTTACCACGAACCTTGGGGGAATTTCTTCTCTGGTCGGGGACAGGGATCTCATTCTCATCGATGGAGAATCTCATTCATCAATGATCAATGGCTGCAAATTATCCAGAGCAAGAAAAATGGCGTTTAAACATAACGACATTGCCGACCTGGAAAAAAAGTTAAAAAAATACGGCAATTCATATGAAAACATTTTTATCCTTGTGGAATCAGCCTATTCGATGAGCGGGGATCTGTCTCCACTTAAAGAAATCACCGCTCTAAAAAAATCATATAAGTTTTATCTCTATGTCGATGAGGCGCATTCCTTTGGTTTCTATGGGGAGAAAGGACAAGGATATTGTTACGAACAAGGTGTCACTGAGGATGTTGATTTTATTATGTCAACACTTTCTAAAGGGACCGCTTCGGTGGGAGGCTTCATTGCATCCAAACATAAGTACTGTGGCATATTGAGATGGGGACCTACTTACATGTTTCAAGCATGCTTAACGCCGGCGGATGCTGCTGTCGTTCTTGCATGTCTTGATGAGATCGAAAGCAATCCTGCGATGATCAGAGAACTTCATGAAAAAAATCAGTATATCCGCGGCTTGTTAAAAGCGAAAAAATTCAATCTTGGACAAAGTCAAAGTCCCATAATCCCAATCATGATTCCAAGTCCTGTCAAATTGTTAAGCGTTGTCGATGATCTTTACCAGGAAGGTATATATTCAACGCCGATCGTATATCCTGCTGTTCAAAAGCACGAAGGAAGAATACGACTTACCTTGAATCTGGCACATACAAAGGAACAAATCGATTATACCGTTGAGATGTTAGAAAAGATCTGTAAAAAGCACGATGCGCCTTGTTTCTTAAGTGAAACCAAGCCGGAATCTAATACTGGATCTCACTGGTGATTTGGTCGATCCATTTGTTTAAACCTCCGGATGCTGAATTCGGCAGCGAGCGCATTTCCTGCAGTTTGCTGCAGGGGTAAGCAAGCGAATCATGTTTTAGATTCTTTTCTTGGGAATCGAAGATTTTACGGAGCTTGCTCCGGAGAGTTTCAAGCATAAGACACACGAAATGGGAGTCCGACATGCGGCTACATCCGGTTAGCTTACGGTTTTTGGATCCGGCATTGGAGAACGAATTCATCAAATCCAATGATGCCGAAATGAAGATATTCAACCAGTTTGGGATCGTGCTTTCCTTTCTGGCCTGGTTAGGCGTATGCCTTATTTGTTACATATTCTTTCCTGAAAAATTTTTCTTCGTGACAATTGAAACAGCTCTTTTCCTCTACCCTGTTTTTGCTGCTGTCATGATAGTGACTCGATTTCCAGATCAGGTAAGGTATTATCAGCCCCTGACCGGTCTAGCCAATTTCATGGCGGGATTATACTTCATTTATCTGGGCAATCACGTATTACAGACGGATATATTGACTATTGCCGGCGAAATTTGCTGTATGATATTTGCCTTTTTCCTGTTGCGCCTCAGGTTCGTGTATGCGATCGTCGGTACGCTTATCTATGTTGCTGGTTATCAGGTTGACCTGATTTTCAGGGCATGCCACACACCCAGTGCAAATGCGGATTTACCCATTCTTTCCTTTGCCTTGTGGACTCTTGAATCGGTCTGTGTAGCAGGTGGATATGTTTTGGAGCGCACTACCCGCAAATTGTTTTTAACCATTAAAGAAATCAAACAACAGAAAAAGATTGCCGAGGAAGCAACCACTAAGAGCGAATTTCTGGCTAACATGAGCCATGAAATCCGTACGCCTATGAATGCAATCATAGGGATGACCTATCTGACCATGAAGACTGATTTAAATATTCAGCAACGGGGTTATCTGGAGAAACTCCAATCCTCTACTCAAGCATTGATGGGTCTCATCAATAACATCCTTGATTTTTCCAAAGTAGACGCCGGCAAGCTGGAGATCGAGAAGATAGATTTTACTTTAGATGATGTCTTTATCAATTTGGCCAATCTTCTCGGCATGAATGCGCGCGAAAAAGGAATAGAATTGATCTTTGATTACACGGCGGATGTTCCACAGAGATTAAAGGGGGATCCGCTCCGGCTGGGACAAATACTCATCAATCTAACCAATAATGCCCTCAAGTTTACCCGCGAAGGCGAGATCAAAGTCAAAGTTGAGGTTATGGCCAAGGAAGAGCAAGAGGTTACGCTGCGGTTCTCGGTAAGTGATACTGGTATTGGCATGACCGCAGAGCAACAAAACAAGCTCTTTCATGCTTTTTCCCAAGTGGACGCTTCTACCACCCGCAAATATGGCGGCACCGGTTTGGGATTGGTTATTTGCGAGCGCCTGACAACACTCATGGGTGGCAGGATATGGGTGGAGAGTGAGCCCGATAAAGGGAGTACTTTTTTCTGCACAGTCGGATTTGGATATGGTCGATCACTGAAGAACGACCAGCCACCGGTCCCCAATGGAGACAATAAAAACATTAGGATCCTGGTCATCGAGAACAATCCGGTCGTGCTGAAAATCCTGATGAATATGCTTGAGTCCCTGGGTTTTGCGGCCTTTGGCGCTGTTTCCATGCAACAGGGATGGGCCGAACTCAAGAGGGATCAGGATACTGGGTTCGATTTTGTTCTTATAGATTGGCATACGGCTGATATGGATAGCATGGATTTATCTCGCTGGAGAGAGTTTCTGGATGGAATAGGTAAAACCCAAGTTGTCATGCTTTCGAATGGTAACCTGCCGGAACGGGCAATTACAGCTGAACGAGACGGTGTAACCAAATGTCTTACCAAGCCTATCATTCAATCAAAGCTGTTTGATGCCGTAACGGGAATATTCAGCGACAACGACAAATCCCCTGCAACTGATCCGGATTGGGATGCTTCCGCGAAAATCAAGGGAATAAAAATCCTGCTGGTTGAAGATAACGAAATCAATCAACAGGTTGCAAATGAACTCTTGTGCCAAATGGGTCTGGAAGTAGATATCGCCGAAAACGGGATAGAGGCCTTAAAAATGCTGGAAGAGGCTGAATACGGCATGGTTCTTATGGATGTGCAGATGCCGATAATGGATGGTTATGAAGCTACGAGAAGAATCAGGAGCAATCCCCGCTGGTCAAATTTACCTGTGGTTGCCATGACCACCCATGCCATGACCGGACATCGGTTGAGGGGCAACCGATGCGGCATGAATGACCAAATAAATAAACCGATCAATCCACATGAACTTCTCGCGATTATAGCAAAATATGTCAATATCAAGGGATTGCCAGCCCCTGAACCCGGCAAATCAGTCAACAAGTTTGAAAATGCGGAAGATTTATCCTGGCCCGACTTGCCGGGAATAACACCTGCTGAGGGATTGAGCAGGATGAATGGCAACCAAAACTTGTATAAGAAAATCCTTCTGCAATTCAGAGCGAGTAATGTCGATATAATAGATGACTTGGAAACAGCCTTATCCATGGACGATGACATGACTGCATGCAGGCTGACGCACACAGTTAAAGACATGGCCGCCAATATAGGGGCGGTCGAACTTGCATTTGTCGCTGCCGAATTGGAATCGGCGCTGAAGAGTGGACGTATTGATGTTGATGACACCTTACTTACTAAATTCGATGAATCGCTCACAGAAGTCACGGACAGTATAAAACAACTGGAAGAGCTGAATGCTGAACTAAAAATAAAAAAACAGGACGACGTTAAGGCAGATACTGATCCGGATGCTATACGGCCGCTCATGATCGATCTTACCCAAATGCTGGAGATCGGCTCATCAAAATCAATGAAACAGATTGAAATGCTGGGAAAATATTTGTCCAACACCAAGGTGGATAAACAGTTTAAACAACTTAAAAGCGATGTGGATATTTTTGATATGGACAAGGCCCTGGAAAGAGTAAAGGCGATTGCATCGGGCTTGAATATTTCCCTGTAACGTGGAGAGACGGAAATGACTGCAGGTTTAAAGGAACAAAAGAAGATACTGGTTGTCGATGACACACCGGAAAATATTCATGTACTGGCGGGTATCCTGGAGGCTCAATATGATGTGTTGATAGCAGCCAGTGGAGAGAAGGCATTGAAGATCGTATCAATGGTACCGGACATTGATATGATCCTGCTTGATATAATGATGCCGGCAATGGATGGCTATGAAGTCTGTTGCAAACTTAAATCTGATGAGAAAACCGCGGGTATTCCCGTGATTTTTGTGACGGCTTTAGCCGCAGCGGAGAATGAAGCCAAAGGTCTGGACTTGGGAGCAGTCGACTATATCACCAAACCGTTTAATCCGGCTTTGATCACTGCGAGAGTGAGGAATCACCTGGAACTGAAAGGCTACAGAGATAGATTGGAAGAACTGGTAAAGGAGAAGACAAGCGAGTTGGAGATAACACGTGATGCCATGATTGAATCCATGGGGCTCCTGGCGGAAAACCGTCATCTGGAAACGGGGCAACATATCAACCGCACTAGGAAATACGTTCGACTCCTGGCGGATAACCTCATGGACGATCCCAATTTTAAAAATTTCCTGAGCACGGAAGTCATCGAGCAAATCGAAAAGACGGCCCCTTTGCATGATATAGGGAAAGTGGGAGTGCCGGATAGTATCCTTATGAAGCCCGGCAGATTGACCAATGAAGAGTTCAAGGAAATGCAAAAACATGCGATGATCGGGTATAATGCGCTCTCCTACTCCGATGAACGTTTGGAATCCATTGCATTTCTCAGGATAGCCAGGGAAATGGCTTTGACGCATCATGAAAAATGGGACGGTACAGGCTATCCGCAAGGTCTACAAGGTTATCAAATTCCCATATCAGGACGGCTAATGGCAGTGGCTGACGTCTATGATGCCATTACCAGCCCGCGCATTTATAAAGTCGCCCAATCCCATGATCAAGCGGTGGAAGAGATCAGAAGATGCAGCGGAACCGCTTTCGATCCGGATATTATAAAAGTATTCCTCCAGTGCGAGAAAGATTTCTATCGCATCGCCGAGGAATTCAAAGACAGAAAATAGACAGGGAACGAAGCCTGGTTAACCGAACGGAGAGGACTTCCATGAAGAACTTGATCGTTTACTTTACCCAAGGTGGGACAACAGCCAAGGTTGCAGAAGCTATCGCCGCCGGTTTGCGCAGCAAGGAGCACGAGGTTGACCTCCATAATATGAATGACGGAGTGCCTCCACGACTTGATGGTTATGGCTCACTCGGAATCGGATTGCCGGTATATTACTGGCGTGCGCCCTTCAAAGTAATTGATTATGTAAAGAGCCTTCCTGATCTCAAAGGATTGCCTGTGTTTGTCTTTCTGCTCTATGCATCCAATCATGCTCATGCTGGAAATTGGGTGCGGAAAACTCTGGCCCGCAAAGGCGGACGTGAGGTTGGTTATTTCAAGGCCCAAGGGGCTGATTACACCTATGGATATATCAAAAGAGGCTATCTGTTTTCACCGAACAATCCCACCGCCTTGGAATTGGATGCCGCGCAGGATTTAGGGAGAAGTGTCGCGGATCGCATTGCAGGAAAATTGGATTATGTTAAGCCCGAATATGATCGTCTCCCGTCTTTTGAATACTATATACAAAACCTTTTAACAAGCAGGTGGCTCGTAAAAAGCATCTACAGCCGGCTGTTCTTTCTTACGTCAAAGAAGTGTACCTCTTGTGGACTGTGCATGAAGGTTTGCCCAACCAAGAACATAACCGCCAATGCCAAGGGGCATCCTGTTTGGGGACGCAACTGTTTGCTGTGTCTTTATTGCGAGATGAAATGCCCGGCAGAGGCAATCCTTTCACCCGTCAGTTTGCCCATATTCGCACCGTGCATGGCCTATAACATATGGAGAGACCGCAATAACCCATCGCTTGAGTTTGTACGGGTAGTCCATGAAAAAGGACAGACCAAGGTTGTGGGAAAGGGTTCGAAATGAACCTCTGAGAATGGCGAGGGTGATTGTTCAACAAGGTTTGTTAGTCCATAGCTCTTTCCTCCAGGAACAGGTTACATCAAAGCCCTCATGCTCATCAACTACGTTGACTCGCTAAAGGTGTGGGGCCTCCGCCCCCACACCCCACCCCTGACGTAGTCAGGGGATTTGCGGAGATTAAAGTTTCTTCATTAAGTGACCGATAATGAGGTGGTCCGAGTTCTTCGGACAGGAAACAGGGATTTATAAGTGGAAAAGCTCTCCTGGTTCATCATCATGCCGCAGCCTATTTCTGCGACAGAGTGGCGTAGTAAATTCATAGCCGGGGTCTTCCTGTCAAAGTTTTGGTGCCACCTTTTCTCGTTGTAGAACGTAAAATAGCTGGCAAGTCCTTTCCTCACCTCCGCCATGGAAGGATATTCGCAACTGGTAGACAGATTTTACGAGGAAAACGAATATCTCATGGCACCCCAGCAATATGAAGCTGCCAAGAAGGATTTTGAGTACTTAATCAGGCTCCTAGAACTGGCAGAGGAATATCACAAAGAAGGGTGGTTGGGGATGGGTATTCTCGTTATCGTATACACCTACGAGTCCTCAACATCGTTTCAGAAAAAAATCGATCATTACCGCTTGAAAGTCTTGCCGTAATATTTCTTGACAAGGTACAGTAATGAGGTTAGTGGTTAAATATACTCTATTTTTAGGTTTTTATCAGGATCCATATATACAATGATATACAGATATAAGAGCGAATAATGCGGCTTATTGAAGAGCTTTTGAGCGAGTTCCCAATTGTCATTGAGCATCCAGTAAGTTGGGGTGATATGGATGCGAATGGTCACGTGAATAGTGTGTGGTTCTTTCGGTACATCGAAAACGCGAGAGTTGCGTATTACAAAAAAATTGGAAAGTTCGAATACGAAAAGGAAACTGATATCACTTTTGTGGTTGCCGCTATCTCCTGTAAGCTTCTAGTCCCTCTTGTTTATCCTGATACTGTCATCGTGGGGGCACGCATCTTGGCTATTTCGGACGACAGCGCAAGCATGAGTTACAGGGTTGTAAGTTCGGAGCAGCGCCGAATCGTAGCAGAGGCCGAGGCTACCATCGTTAGTTTCAGCGGCTCTAAAGGCAAAAAAGTCATGTTTCCAGAGTCTCTGAAACTAAATATCGAAAGACTTGAGAAAAGAGCATTTTAGTATCTCATTATCGTGTACGCTTTATATCAAAAAAGCTCAGCGGATCTCCGACCGCGGGCTTTCACCGTTGCTGACTACGAAAAGAAATATACAATAAATCGATCCCAATTGATTTTACACTACCACAGGAAGCAACCGTGTGATTTCTGTTCGAGAGCGATAGATAAAGATACAGAGCAACGAAAAACACATTCTGCTTAAAATCTAACTCAACTTTCGGGTTTAACAAATACGAGGCGTAATATGGTTTAACATATT
>CAZNBR010000063.1:0-11679 GCA_964571315.1 uncultured Syntrophaceae bacterium | reverse complement strand
CATGTCGAATCCCCCGCGGGGTCCGGCAAGACGCTCCTCCTCACCAAGCGATTTCTCAAGCTCCTGGGAGAGGTCCGTGACCCGGCGGAGATCTTGGCCATCACCTTCACCGAGAAGGCGGCCGGAGAGATGCGCCAGCGCATAACTGGCTTTCTGAGCGGCAGGCCCTCCGCGAGTGACCCCGACGGCGAGATGGCGGCGCTCGCCGAAAAAGCGCTTCGCGCGCACAGGGACAAGGCGCACCTCCTCACCTCCGCCGACACACTCAACATCATGACATTCCACGGCTTCTGCAGCTATATCGCCAGACGCGCGCCCCTTGAAGCGGGAGTCACGCCCGATTTTGAGATCATCGACAACGACGCGCAGACCATACTGATAGAGGAGACCGTCCAGGCCGCCCTGAAGGGCTTCTTCGCCTATCCCGCGGCCGACGACAGGAGAATCGCCTTTGAGAACCGACTCCTCTACCACAACAACAACTGGAACGGCATCTCCCAGGAATTCACCGGCATCATAAAAAACAGGGGACGCTTCGTGGACCTGATAGAAATCATCAGACAGGCGGGTGAACGTGGGTTCTCAGAGCTTCCGGCGATCTTGGGCAAAGGCCTGCGTGTCTATATCGAAGGCCGCCTGGATACCCTCACAAATTGCTTTAGAGAAACGGAGCTAGGCCGCTCATGGAGCGATCTGACCGCCCATCTTATCGACCGGGGGGCAACAATGCGGGCGCTGCTGCCCACGGCCCTGCCGGGGGAGTCGTGGGAAGAACTCTCTTCCTGGCAGAGGATCGCGAACGCCCTCACCACGAAGGCGGGGACAGCCCTGAAGCGCTTCGGTCCAGCAAACGGCTTCTACACCAATTTCACCAAGACACCGTGGGGAGAGATGATAACCTCCATGGGCGATCCCTGCGCCGCCGCGCTCGCCGAGATCAAGCTCCTCCCCTCCCCTGATGATATCGGGTCGGATATGGATCTCCTCTCGGACTTTATCGTCATAGCGGCGGACCTGATCGCCCGCTACGATGCCGCCTGCAGTCAGCGGCGTGTCGTTGACTTTGCCGGCCTGGAGCAGGCCGCGCTCCGGGCGC
Organism: uncultured Syntrophaceae bacterium; assembly: GCA_964571315.1. Lineage (GTDB taxonomy): Bacteria > Desulfobacterota > Syntrophia > Syntrophales > UBA2210 > UBA6078. Next base: position 10,583 of record CAZNBR010000063.1, on the reverse strand, counting down.
TCAGTGACAGCGACCCCACAGAGATTCAGCTCTATCTCGATCACCGGATACAGCACCTTCTCGTGGATGAATTCCAGGATACCAACCGCGCCCAGTGGGAACTCGTCAGCCGCCTGTGCAGCGGCTGGTCTCCCGAAGACGGAAGGACCGTCTTTATCGTGGGCGACCCCAAGCAGTCCATCTATTCCTTCAGAAATGCCGAGGTGAGCCTCTTTATGGAGGCAAAAGCGGGAATCCCCACCCCGGGAGGGGGGACAATCCCTCTCGATACACACCTCCTGACGACAAATTTCCGCTCCGGCAGGAAACTGATCGAGTGGATCAACGGCCTGTTCGGCGAGGTGGTCATGAAAGACCCGGATACCGCTGCCGACGAGGTCCCCTTCAGTCCCTCCGAGACATACGGAGGCAAGGACGGAGGCGCGATATCGCTCAGCCTGTTTACCGATAGCGACACACAGAGGGCGAAGGACAGCGAGGCAGTGTGGCTTGCCGGAAAGGTCAAGGAAGTCATGCGAACGGCCGGTGAGGACATATCCATTGCGGTCCTCCTCTTCACCAGGAACCGGATCAGCCGCTATCTTCGGGCATTCAAGGAGCAGGGCATCCCCGTTCAGGTACGGGAGGGCCTTGGCCTTATGCAGCGGCCGGAGGTCATGCACCTCATGAAGATCGCCGAACTGCTTGCGCACCCGCACGACGACCTCGCCTGGGCGTCCACCCTGCGCTCGCCCTGGTTGTGGTTCGACATAAATCTCCTGTATGAAACAGCCCTGCAGGCGCCGGAGGGCTGGATGGAGAAGATATTCCGGGCCGCCCGCTCCCATCCCGACATGGAACCCCTCACCAAAGCGATAGAGAACGCCTCACACCGTGTGGGACGCGACTCTTTGGGGACAACCGTCAGAACCTTCTGGGAAGACTTGGGCGGCCCCCGGAGGACGGCATCACGCTACGGCATGGCAGGTGTCGCGAACTGTATGCGCTTTCTGGAGATACTGGAAGGGGCGCACAGAGGAACGCCCATCGAGACCCTGGAGCACGCGAAGGCCACGATAGACTCTCTGTACGAGCCTGCCGATCCCGCCGCGTCCCGCTCTCCCGTCGAGATGATGACCATCCACCGGGCCAAGGGGCTGGAATTTGATGTCGTTTTCCTCCCCTTTATGGACTGGGCACCCCTCTCGGACATACCGGCGACAGCGCCCCCCTATCTGATGGAACGGGTTCCGGGGACGGAAGGAGAATATCTCGTTGCAATGGGGAAGGACCGGAGGAGCAAGGATACCCCGCCGGTCTTCAACCTTTTGAAGACGTTTCAGAAAAACCGTCGATGGGGCGAGGCGAAACGCCTCTTCTACGTCGCGGCGACGCGGGCGAAAGAGACCCTCTATCTGAGCGGTATCGCGAAGGTGAAGGATGACGATACGCTCGCGGCCGGCAAGAGGAATATCCTCGAATGGGTCATGGAACATGAGGGGATCAACGGCGCCACTATCGGCGACCTGTCTGCCGGAAGGGATATCGCCGTAGAGATCAACCCCGCATCCCCTTCCCTGCCGCCGGATGAGACGACCAGTGAGCCTGCCCTTCCCGAACCGTACGACCTTGAACCGGAGCGGCCCGCGTATACGATGGCCAAATCCCCCTCTTCATTCGCGGAGGACACCCTGCGGGCGGAAGGGAAGCTTGACGGTGATGATGCCGCCTTCAACCGGATACGGGGAGCAGTCACACACGCGATCCTGAACACCGCCATACGCGGAAGGGCTCTCCCCACGGCGGCGGCAGTAGCGCGAGCCCTTGAGGCAGGAGGCGTCGTACAGGACCGTGCCGACGAGGCAGCCGCCGGAATCCTGCAAGAGGCCGAAAAGACACTCGCCGACCCTTTTATCGCCCGCCTTACAGCGATCCCTGCCGCACAAAACGAATGGGAGATAGAAAATATGCCCGCGGAGGGACGCGTGCGCTCCGGCATTATCGACCTCGCGGCGCTCGATGGAGATACCTGGTGGATATGCGACTTCAAGACCTCACGGCCAGAAAACGGAGAACCGTTAGAGAGATTCGTTGCCCATGAGAGAGAATTGTACCACCCCCAGCTTCAGGCCTACCGCGAGATGCTGGCACACATCAAAGACGTCCCGGAAACCCAAATCCGCGTGGGAATCTACCTGACCGCCCTGCTGAGGTGGGAAGAGCTGTAACCGATTATCGATTCAGATCTTTAACTATAGAAATTTCTTGACAGAATATTTTCAGGGTGTATGATTTTGCTTACGTTCCGGGTGGGGATACTTCCATCTGAAACAGGGGGCCGCATGTGACGCGAAAAGAGTCACTGTTGTCACTATTTTGCCCATTCCTTCAAGTGATATCGGCACCGCTAACACCAAAGGACATCTATGAAACTTCTCCATACCTCCGACTGGCACATTGGCCGCACCTTATATGGACGCAAGCGATATGCGGAATTCGAGGCCTTCCTGGACTGGCTGGCGGATCTTATTGAACGGAAGGATATTGATGTCCTGCTTGTGGCGGGAGACGTGTTCGACAACAGTACGCCCAGCAACTACGCGCAGGGGCTGTACTACCGTTTTCTGTGCCGCGTGGCGGCTTCTGCGGGTCGTCATGTGGTGATAACGGCAGGGAACCATGATTCGCCATCTTTCCTGAACGCACCCAGAGAGCTTCTTGAATTTCTGAATGTCCATATCGTGGGGAGCGCATCCAGCTCTCCAGAGGACGAACTGATCGTGCTATCCGGGCCGGATCAGGAACCCCGGTTCATCGTCTGTACCGTACCCTATCTCAGGGATCGCGACATCCGTACGGCCGAGGCCGGTGAGAGTGTTGAGGATAAGGAACGAAAGATTATTGAAGGGATCAGGACACACTACCGCATGGTGTGCAATGCGGCCGAACAAAAACGCGCCATGCTTGACAAACCTGTTCCTATCGTCGCCATGGGTCATCTGTTCACTGCAGGCGGGCAAACCGTTGACGGTGACGGGGTGCGCGAACTGTATATCGGCTCTCTGGCACAAGTCAGAACTGATGTGTTTCCCGAATCCATCGACTACCTTGCCTTAGGGCATCTCCATGTCCCGCAAAGGGTCGGCGGTTCAGACTTCATACGTTACTGCGGTTCCCCCCTACCCCTTGGTTTCGGGGAGGCGCAGCAGGAAAAGGGCGTGATCCTCGTGGAATTTTCGGGTAACACACCCATTGTCACGAATGTTCCCGTACCCAGATTCCAGGAGTTGAGCACCCTGCGGGGAGATTGGCATGCTATCGCCGATAACATAGACAAACTGAAATCGGAGGAAAGCAATGCCTGGCTTGAAGTTGTCTATGAGGGTGATGAGATCGCCGGAAGCTTGCGCGAGAAGTTGGACGAGGCTATAGAAGGAACCGGTCTGGAAATCCTCCGGGTCAAAAACAACCGGGTGTTGGAACTGGCCATGCAAGGCATGGATAGCAGAGAAACACTTGACGACATGGATGTGACTGACGTGTTCAAGCGCTGCCTAGAGTCCCACGAGGTCCCGGAAGAACAACATCCTGCGCTTTTAAGCGCGTACCGGGAAGTCATCGCGTCCCTGCATGAAGAAGACCCGATGGAGCAGTAGGAGAACAAGTCATGAAGATACTCGGCGTCCGGTTCAAGAACCTCAATTCACTCACCGGGGAATGGAACATCGATTTCACCCACCCGGAGTATTTGTCCGATGGTATATTCGCCATCACCGGCCCCACGGGCTCGGGAAAGACGACCGTTCTGGATGCCATCTGCCTCGGACTTTACGGCAGGACTCCACGCCTTGACAAGGTTACTAAAAGCAGCAACGAGATCATGTCGCGCCAGACAGGCGAATGCTTTGCGGAAGTTACATTCGAGACGCAAAAGGGCCGTTACCGCTGTCACTGGAGCCAACATCGGGCCAGGAAAAAGCCGGAAGGAGAGCTACAGCAGGCAAAGCATGAGATTTCCGATGCCGAATCCGAGACAGTTCTGGAATCAAGGATACTGCAAGTTGCAGGATTGATCGAAGAAGCAACCGGTATGGACTTTGAGCGCTTCACCCGTTCCATGCTGCTGGCACAGGGAGGATTTGCGGCGTTTCTACAGGCGCCTCCCGATGCTCGGGCTCCTATCCTTGAGCAGATTACCGGCACTGAGATATATACCCTGATATCCATGAAGGTTCACGAGCGCCGCACTCAAGAGCGGGAGAAGCTCGATCTGTTAATGGCTGAGATCAGCGGCATCCAGGTATTAAGCGCGGATGAGGAAAGAGACCTGCGAGCGGGCCTGGAGGAAAAGCAGCTACATGAAGCGGCATTTGGCACCCGGCTCGAAGATCTTCGCAAGGCTGCTACCTGGCTTGAAACCATAGCCTCGCTTGAAAATGGGATCTGCGAACTGGATAAACTCAAGGAGGATTTTGAGAAACGCCGAGCGGTGTTCGAGCCAGAAAGAATCCGGCTGGAAAAATCACACAGGGCTCTCGTTCTCGAAGGGGATTACCGGGGAGTGGTCGCCGTGCGCGATCTGCAGAAAATTGAAACCAAGGGACTTCAGGACGCTCTAGCAGTCCTACCGCTAAAGGACAAAGCCTGCGCAGACGCGTTGACCATCAAAAAGGCCGCTGAAACCGGCATGGGCGAGGCACGGAAGCAGCAGCAATCCGAAGCGGAGGTCATCAAGAAGGTCCGCGACCTCGATGCCAGACTGAGCGAACAGAAAAAGCAGATCGAGGAAAAAGATAAGTCGATATCGTCTGCTGAGAAGCAGGGCAAAGCATATACCGCGAATATCGATACGGCTTTGCAGGCACTGAAAAAATCACAGGGTGGCCTGAAGGCCGTCCAGGACTATCAGGTAGGGCACGCCTGTGATGCCGCGCTATTGACCGACCTGGCTGCAATCTCAAAGGTATTCACCTCGCTTCGCGAACTTGAAGACAGGAGCAACAAGATCCGTGAAGCGCTTGGAGCTGCTGCGAAGGAAAATAAGGCCTCTGTTGTCGCTCACAAAAAGATAGAGGCCGATCATGAGAAATCCCGCAAGGAATTCGACGAGCAGCAAGGCGGTCTGAAGATCCTGACAGACAAGGCCGCCTCCATCCTCAAGGGTCATGAAATCGGCTGGTGGCACCAGGAACATAATGCACTTAAAGAACGCGAAGGTCTTCTGAAGCAGACAGATGAAACCATTGAACGAACAAACACGACATCTGCAACGCTGGACAGCCATGGCAAAAGCCTTGAAACAATGAAGATCGCTCATGGAGAACTTTTGAGGGACATTCAATCAGTTGCAGATAAAAAATCGCTTCTGGAAAAAGATATCGAAAGCATGGAGACACAAGTTGTTCTCCTGAACCGCATCCGCGACCTTGAGGAAGACCGAAAGCACCTTGAAGACGGCAGACCATGCCCGTTATGCGGCTCAAGCGATCATCCCTATGCAAGAGGCAATGTCCCTGAATTGAACAAGGTAGAGACAGAGTTGAAGGATGCCAGGGCTGCGTTCAAACAGTTGTCTGAGAACCTGAGCAAGCTGGGAACCGAACAAGCCAAGATGCTTACGGAAATCCTGCATGTTGAAAAAGACATAGAAGAAAAAAAGGACTGGCTGGACGCCGATGATAAACAATGCACCGGCTACATGCTGAAGCTGAATATAGTAGCCGGCCCTGAAGAACGGGCCGGAAAAGTGCGCGCTGAGATTACAGAGGCTCAAGCAAGGATCGCTGAAATATCCGGCATTATCGTTAACACTGAAGAAATCAACCACAAGGAGAAGGCGGCGCGGGATAACCTGGAAAAGTTAAGAACGATCCTGGAAGGTTCAGGCAAGGCCCTGCAGGACGCCAGGCATAAAGTCGATACAACCGGCCGTGAGCATGAGCGGCTGATAAAAGAGGAAGTGGCCCTGGGGGAAGAGGTGGAAAAGGTCCGCGCCCTGGCACTCAAGGATGTTGAACCCTTTGGCGTCAGTCAGATCCCCTCTGCTATGCTCGATTCCATACTGAAAGACCTGAGTGTGCGCAAAGACACCTGGCAGACAAAGCAGGATGAGAAAACCGATCTTGAGAAAAAAATCCATGACCTGGAATCCGGTATCGATAAGAATAAAGCCCTGTTGGAAAAACTTGAGAATGATCTGAAGGAGAGCCGCGGGAATCGTGAGGTTCTTGTGCAGCAGTATGAGTCTTTGAACGACTCACGCCGCGAGCTCTACGGTGCAAAGAATACGGATCAGGAGGAGCAACGCCTGGCTGACATAGTGACGCGTACAACTGATGCCTTTGAAAAAGCGCGCGAGGAACACGCACGGATTGAACAGGAGATCAGGGTCCTGAAAGAGAAGATAGACGAACTGGAAAAAAAGACGAGCAAACGGGCAACTGGACTCTTGCAGGCTGAAAAAAATCTGACGGACAGGCTGAAGAAGGCCGGGTTCGAAGGTGAGAGCGACTATTTATCCGCGTGCCTGAGCGAAAAAGAACGGGAACGCCTCTCTGAACTTGAGAAGGCCCTGATCAGGGAAAAAACAGAGCTGGAGGCCCGCAGGAAGGATAAGGCGACCGCACTGGCAGCGGAGCATGAGAAACACCTGACGGATCAACCACTGGAAAGTATCAAGGAAGGTATCAGCGCCGTCGATTCGGACTTGAAGAGGATTAGGATAGAGCTCGGCGGCATGATAAAGAGCCTGAGCGAAAACGAAAAACTCCATAAAGAGCAGCAGGAAAGAATGAAAAAGATCGACGCCCAAAAAACCGAATGTGTCCGGTGGGATGATCTGCATCAACTTATCGGCTCGGCTGACGGCAAGAAATTCAGGAATTTTGCTCAGGGCTTGACATTTGAGATGATGACCGCGCACGCCAATCGTCAGCTCGGGAAAATGACTAACCGCTATCTGCTTATCCGAGACGAATCACAGCCTCTGGAGCTGAATGTCATCGATAATTACCAGGCCGGTGAGATCCGTTCGACCAAAAACCTTTCAGGCGGTGAGAGTTTCATTGTAAGCCTTGCGTTGGCCCTTGGCCTTTCCCAGATGGCAAGCCGGAAGGTACGCGTAGATACGCTCTTTCTAGATGAAGGATTCGGAACTCTAGATGAAGAAGCCCTTGAGACAGCCCTGGAGACCCTTGGGGGGCTGCAGCAGGAAGGCAAGCTCATCGGTGTTATATCCCATGTCAACGCACTCAAGGAGCGCATCAGCACACAAATACAGGTGATTCCCGAAACGGGTGGGCGAAGCAGCTTGAGCGGCCCCGGATGCTGGAGGAATTAGAAAAGGAACGAAAAAGGTCAGATGCTCTTTAAGGAAAATGGGGACGGATTCATTTAGTTTTGGTGGATCTGCGATTTCAAGACCTCACGCCCGGAAGACGGCCAGCCGGTAGAGGAATTCATTGCACGCGAGAGAGAACCCTACCGCCCCCAGCTTGAGGCCTACCGCGAGATGCCGGCAAGATCCCGGAAACCAGTATCCGCACAGGGATCTACCTGACCTCCCTGCTGAGGTGGGAGGAGCTGTTATAGAAAATTCACCAAGAAAAACTTGCCAATTTGGCGCCAATATGTTAGTTTCTTAAGCAATTAAAAAATACAAATTAAGCAGGGAGGAGATAAACGTGCCGATATCTAAAAAGAATGAGCGTGTTTCTGCACGAGTACCAATCTATATTTATGATACGCTGTCACAAGCTGCTGAACTCACAGGTGCAACACTGAATCAGTTTCTCGTTCAATCAGCCCTTGAAAAAGCACAGATGGTCATTAAAAATGAACAGTTAATAAAGATGACAACTCAATCGGCAAACACATTCTTTAGTGCTATTGAAAACCCGCCGGTTCCCAGCAAAAAACTCAAAGATGCTGTTAAGGCGTATAAAGGGTTGTCTTGTAATGCTGAAAATTGAAAGCATCAACCGGAGTCACGATAGATCAAGATTCGATTGCGGTAGCGATGAGCTGAATCAGTATTTGAAAAGAATCGCCAGGCAACACCTCAACAAAGGAATTTCGCGAACATTCGTACTCATAGATGATAATATACCGACGGAAATCCTTGGCTTTTTCACTTTAGCTTCCTGTGAGATAATTGTAGAGAAACTGCCCGGTAAGTATGCCCGAAAATATCCTTCAAGGGCTCCAGCCGCGAAACTTGCGAGACTCGCTGTTACCAAAAAACGACAACGGCAGGGTTTCGGTGCTTATATGATGGTTAATGCAATTGAACGGATTATCAGTGTTTCTGAAAATTTGGGAATCATCGGATTTTTTGTGGATGCCAAATCCAGTAAAGCCAAAGCATATTATGAACAATTCGGTTTTATACCCCTCCCTGACAACCCGTTAGAACTATTTCTACCGATTGACACGCTTCGGCAAGCTTATGATGCTATTTGATACTCCAACGCCTGTAGCAATTGAACCTCCAAACCAGAATAATGACAGCGACTGTTTTTTAGATACAAATCTTAACTATAGAAAATTCATCATCAAGAATCATTGCTTGACATAGCTTTCTTCCTGTTTTACGGTCTTTCTCATGCTTAGAAGGGACACGCTGTGTTGAATATTGAAAACAAGCAGATTTGCCTGTTTGTCGGTTCAATCCCGATATATCGGGATCAGGCAAAATTGCCTTATATGTAAATGTTCGGCACCTGTAATTCTTACTATGGGGAGGATTCGACCATGTATAGCAGAAACGACGCCGCTGGAGTCGGGCTCCTGTCTGTACTTTATATTCAAACCAGTATCTTGCCCGGTACGAACAGTGTGCGGATATCCCTGATGTAACTTTGGGGCGAAGGGACAGGATGGCACGATACGACTTCAAATCCCTCTCCAGTCAGGACTTCGAGGAGCTGATTCGTGACCTTCTGCAGGCGGAATGGAAGATCGCGCTCGAAGCCTTCCGCAGGGGACGTGACCATGGGATCGACTTGCGGTATGCACCGGCAACCAGTGGCACGACAATCATCCAGTGCAAGCACTATGCGATCTCAGGGTTCCCAAAGCTGCTGGCACATCTGCGTGACAGTGAACTCCCGAAGGTCCGGCGCTTGTGCCCAACCCGCTATGTGGTAGCGACATCTGTCAGCCTCACGCCCGGAAACAAGGACGAAATCGTCACGGCGCTTCAGCCGTTCGTCTTGAGTGTTCGGGACGTCATAGGCGCAGACGATATCGAGGGCCTGCTCAACCTCCACCCGGACGTCGAGCGCGCCAACTTCAAGCTATGGCTAACCAGCACGGGCGTTCTCGATCGAGTCCTTCACAATGCAACCTTGTGCCAGACGGATTTTGAGGTGGACCGCCTTCGGCGCAAGCTTCCTCTGTTCGTAAAAAGCGACGCCTACCCGCGCGCGACAGAGATCCTCAACCAGACTCGCATTCTTGTGGTAACCGGCCCCCCGGGCATCGGTAAGACCACATTGGCCGAGATGCTCCTCTACGCGCATCTTGAAGACGGGTACGAGCCGGTCGCAATCAAGGCAGAGATTGCCGAGGCCAAGGATCTCTTCAAAGCCACGCGCAAGCAGGTCTTCTACTACGACGATTTCCTAGGACAGACATTCCTCGGCGACCGCAGCGAATACCTTGGCCGAAATCAAGACGCGTCGATGGTGGATTTTATGGAGATGATCCGCCGGTCCCCGCGGTCTCGGTTCATCCTCACGACGCGGGAACATATCCTGAGCGGGGCTCTCCAAGCCTCTGAGCGGCTTGCGCACAGCCCAATTATGGAGCATCGCTGTATACTTGAGCTCAGCGACTACTCTTATGCCCATCGAGCTCGGCTTTTATATAACCATCTCTATTTCAGCGATCTACCGCAAGAGTACAAAGATGAGGTGCTGAGAGAGGACTTCTTCCTTGACATTATCAAGCACCAACACTTCAACCCTAGACTGATTGAGTGGATGTCTGCGTATTCTCGCCTGAGACGGGTTCCCGCGCCGGACTACAGGACGCATGTCTCGACTCTGCTGGAGTCACCGGAGACCATCTGGGCATACGCGTTCTACCACCAGATCTCTGACGCAGCGCGCCACGTCCTCCTGAGCTTCAACACTCTCGGAGGGTGGACAGATACGGTCGATATCGAGCCTGCCTTCATAGCGCTCCACCGACACAATGCCGCATTCCCAATCAGGAGACACCTCACAGGAGGTGGCTTTTCAGGCTAGCGAGAATTACGCGTTCTTCCGGTCCGCCGCAGCGGTCTCTCTCAGCAGGGTTTAGCTGCGGCCTTCTCAGCATCGCGGTGAGAGCACAACTCGGCCCAGTCCAAGAAAGCTTTAGCTCTGCGGTCTACCGGCACGTCAATCATTCGGCCGTCAAATGGTACCGAGGCGAGCCCTCGCCTTACTCCGTCAGCGAAAAGCTCTCTGGCTTTGGTGTAATAGGCCACCTCATCCTCGCTGGGGCGAAAGCCTTCATTGCAGGCCCTAACCCAGGAAACATGGGGGCAGATGGCGCCTTTGAATCCCATGTCCCGCGCCCGACGAACAGTCTCCTTCAACACAGGTTCGTCGGCTTGC
>CAZNBR010000062.1:0-11737 GCA_964571315.1 uncultured Syntrophaceae bacterium | reverse complement strand
TTGCAAGCCCAAGGAATCGCAGCGGTGGGGAGATTTTTATATGCACGCGACCTCTGAAATAGTCATACACACCTCTGTCCCCAATGAGGGGAGGGTGGCGGAGGTTTTGAACGGAAGACATGGACGCCGTTTCCGGCGGTCTCTTGAGAGGGAAGGCAGGGACTTCACCCGATTATTGCGGAAATGGATCTATCCCCGTCTCAGCTATACTATCAGGAAGATCGATTCAACGGAAGGCGGTGCGGTTACTCTCCAAGGGGGGACCGTTCTTAAAAGTTCCAAACTTGCCAGGGTCCTTCGGGGGTGTCACGACCTTCTCTGTTTCATCGCAACGATCGGCCCCGGGATTGACGAGAATATCAGGAAGTTTACGTCGCAAAATCGTCTCACCGACATGTACGCTCTCGATGCCATCGGATCAACCGCGATCGAAGACGTGGTCGACACCTTTCATACCATGATGAGGGACACGCTTCGAAAAGAGGTCAAGGGCGTGAGTCTCCGCTTCAGTCCTGGTTATTGTGACTGGCCTGTTACCGAGCAGAAAAAACTGTTCGCCCTGGTTGACCCTGTGAGAATCGACGTTACCCTGTTACCTTCCTTCCTGATGGTACCGAGAAAGTCTATTTCGGGCGTATTCGGTATAGGCTCGGACATCCAAAGCCCTCCGTACAACCCCTGTTCCCAGTGCGGCAAATCAACCTGCACAGCGAGAAGGACCTGAGCGGTATCTTCTTTCCGGGCTACGATGCGCGAAGCGTTTTTTGAAAGGCGAAGGTTTATGAAAATCAAAGATCTCCTTAAAAAGCTTGATTTTTCTCTTTCTTTTGAGGTCTCCCCCCCTGTCAGGAACGGCAGAGGGGACCGTCTTTTTTCCGTAATCGGCAGCCTTGCGAAGCTCAATCCAGATTTTATTTCAGTCACATACGGCGCCGGTGGGAGCACGCGTGATATGTCCGTTGAGATAGCCTCATCAATGAAAAAGAGCGGCACGGCCGAAGTCCTGGCGCACCTGACCTGCGTGGGGGCGTCAAAGAGGGAGATTCTGACCATTCTTGATGAGCTGAAATCGTCCAATATAAAAAATATCCTGGCCCTTCGCGGCGACCCGCCGACAGGACAGGACGCCTATAAAAAACAAAAAGACGGTTTCGGCTTTGCCCACGGTCTGGTGGAATTCATACGTCAATACGATCATTTTTGCATCGGTGTTGCCGGTTATCCCGAAGGACATACCGAAGCGCCCTCCCTCAAGGCAGACATCGACAATCTCAGGAAAAAGGTTGACGCCGGGTCGGATTTTATTATCACCCAGCTTTTTTTCGATAATAACGACTTCTATCGATTCAGAGACGGTGCCGCAAAGGCCGGTATCGACATTCCAATTATTCCGGGAATATTTCCTATTTTCAACTACCGTCAGATACAGAAAATCGCATCGCTCTGCGGCGCACGCCTCCCTGAGGCGCTGCACAAAAAAATCCATGCCGCGAGAGACAGAAACGATCTGGTCGAGCAGTACGGTATCGAATATTCGTTGAAGCAGAGCGAGGATCTCATAAAAAACGGTGTTTCGGGGCTCCACTTTTACAGCATGAACCGGAGCAGCCACGTGGAGAAAATTGTTCGCAACCTTCCCTGGCAGAATAGGATAGCATGACAGAAACGAAAGGTCTTGAAGGGGGGGCCTACAGACCCCTTGGAAAAGAAGATATCAAGAAGATTCACGAGACCACTCTTCGGGTATTCGAAGAAGTGGGAGTAGAGGTACGCCTCCCCGAGGCACGTGAGCTGTTCCGCCAGGCAGGCGCCGACGTAAGAGACGAGGATTATCTTGTCAAGATCCCCTCGGAACGGGTTGAGAAACTGATAAGCCAGGCACCGCCGGTGGTGACGCTGTGCGGACGGGGGGAGGCGGACGAACTCGACTGTAAGATCGGGGGGAGAAGGGTGTACATGGGGACCGGCGGAACGGCCCTCAACGTTCAGGACAGCGGCTCCGATGATTCCAGGAGAGCCACCCTGGAAGATGTGACACTGATGGCACGTCTCGTAGAACATCTTGAAAACATTCACTTCTACATGTTGAATGTCTATCCGAACGAACTTGCCGCCCATGAGGTGGACGTCAATCGTTTCGGGGCCGCCCTGAAGTACACGCGCAAGCACATCATGGGGGGCGTCTATACGGTCGAAGGGATCAGAAATGTCATCAGGATGGCCGAAATGATCTCCGGCGGCCCGCAGCGCCTGCGGGAACGGCCCATTATTTCGATGGTCACCTGCGTCGTCAGCCCCCTGCGGCTGGATGAACACTATTCCGGTCTTACCATAGAGGTCGCCCGGCAGGGGATCCCTGTCGTTGTCCCCGCGGAGCCACTGTGCGGTACGACCGCGCCGGTTACCCTGGCCGGGACCCTGGTGATCCAGAATGCCGATACACTGGCGGGGGTCATGCTCGCGCAGCTGGCCAACCCCGGAACCCCCACCCTTTACGGAAGTGTAGCCTCCATTGCCGATCTCCATACCATGAAATATCTCTCCGGCGCCGTTGAGATGGGGCTTCTGAATGCGGCCGCGGCGCAGATGGCTCAGCACTACAAGCTTCCCTACTACGCAACGGCGGGTATGACCGACTCAAAGACAAACGACGCGCAGGCGGGGTACGAATCGGCCCTGACAAACCTTATGGTCGCCCTGGCAGGGGGAAACCTTATCCACGATGCGGCGGGATTCATAGAATTCTGTATGACTGCATCTTACGACAAGCTGGTTATCGACAATGAGATCATCGGCATGGTGATGCGGGCCGTCGCCGGAATTGATGTGAATGAGGAAACCCTGGCCTTTGATGTTATCAGGAAGGTCGGTCCCGGGGGAAACTATTTGTCCGAGCGTCACACGCGCAGGCACATGCGTTCGGAACAATTTGTGTCGGAGTTGAACGATACAGATGACCGGCCTTCGTGGGTGGCCGGCGGTTCCAGAGAGATCAAGGCACGGGCAGCCCAAAAGGTAACGGAGCTGCTGGAGATGCCGGCCAGGAGCTTCATCCCCGATGAAACATTCCGGCAGATGCTCACGTCCATACCGGGCCTGCGGAAGGTGTAGGAGACCCACATGCTCATAATCGGAGAAAAAATCAATTCGTCCATCCCGTCGGTGAAGAAGGCCATAGCCGGAAAGGACCGGGAATACCTTGCAGCCCTTGCCAGAGATCAGGCAGAGGCGGGGGCTGATTATATCGACGTCAATGCCGGCGACGGCCGGGATGCGAACAGCAACCCCGTCGCGATCATGCAGTGGCTCATGGATGTGGTGCGAGAGGCGACGGACAGACCGCAGTGTATCGACAGCGATGATCCCGCCGTTTTAGAGGCGGCCCTTGCCGGATACCGTGGTGACTGCGTTATGGTTAATTCGATAACCGCCGAGCCGGAAAGGCTCCAGACCGTCGGAAGGATTGTGGCGGAGGCGGGCGCCCTGGTCATTGCCCTGGTCATGAAGGGGGAGGGAATCCCCCGGAACGTCGAGGAGAGGATCGAAGCGGCGGATATCATCATGGACCATCTCAGCGGGAAGGGGGTCCCCCCGGAACGGGTCTATTTCGATCCCCTCGTCCTCCCTATTTCCGTCGACACAACCCAGGGCCTCGTCACCCTCAAGACGATCGAGGCACTGAAGGAACGCTACCCGGCGGCCAAGACCGTCATGGGACTCAGCAATATCTCCTACGGTCTGCCGGGACGCGGTATCGTCAACCGGTCTTTTATGCTGATGGCGGCCTCGGCGGGGCTCGACGCGGCCATTCTGAACCCCCTTGACGTCAAAATGATGGGCCTGGTTAAGGTGGCGGATATGCTGACGAGTCGAGATGCCTTCTGCCGGAGGTACACGCGGGCCTGTAGAAAGGGCCTGCTGGTGGAATAACTTTTACCCTAACGGGAAACGCGCGTTAGCGACATTGTTTTCTGCCAGAAAAACGCAGAAAATAATTTCTAACTTACTAAGGAGAGAGGAACATGCCGAGAGAAGGTCTGCTTATAGATGCCCCCCTTGAGAGATTATCGAAGGCTCAGGTCGAAGAAATCCACAAGGCCTCGCTGGAACTCCTGAGTGATCCGGGCCTCATATGCTTTAACGAAGAGGCGGCGGCCATATTTGCCGATAACGGCGCGCATGTTTCTTCGGCCGTCAATGCCGCGCCCCCCTACCGGATCGTCAAAATCCCGGAAAGGCTCGTCCTTGATGCGCTGGAGAGCACGCCGTCGTCGGTTACGCTCGGTGCGCGAGATCCGGCAAACACCCTTATCATGCACGGCGATGAGCCGAGGGTATACTTTGTGTCGGGTTCGGAAACGAATATCTGGCTCGACGTCGATTTTCACACCTATACAAAAAAATCCGACCCGCAAAAGGAAATAAGGGTTCCCGAGTTTACGCCGCGCAGGGGAACCGTGGCTGACCTCTGTCAGGCGGCCCATGTCTGTGAAAATCTGGAGACGCTCGACGGATTTATCCGGAGCGTCAATATACAGGACGAGGATATCACGGAGGAGAACAAGGACGTAAACAAGGTCTTCGCCTCCCTCGACAACACGACAAAGCACGTGATGGTGGGGCTCACCAGCAGAGACCGGCTCGACAACGTGCTCCGGATGGCTGCAATCATAGCTGGCGGTGAGAAAGAACTGAGAAAAAACCCCCTTGTCTCCTTTATTACCTGTCTCATCAAGAGTCCCCTCCAGTTTGTGGACGAAACGACGCAGGCCTTTATCGAGATGTGCAGAAAGGGCCTCCCCGTCGTTGTTTCCTCTTCTCCGCAGGCGGGGACCACTGCTCCCATCAAGGAGGCGGGGATTATAGCACAGATAAACGCGGAGGTCCTGGCCGGGATAACGCTCGGTCAGCTTGTCCGGCGGGGAACGCCGGTCATGTATGGAAGCGTACCCGTGAGAACC
The DNA here is from genome assembly GCA_964571315.1 of uncultured Syntrophaceae bacterium. GTDB lineage: Bacteria > Desulfobacterota > Syntrophia > Syntrophales > UBA2210 > UBA6078. The sequence goes on along the minus strand of CAZNBR010000062.1, from coordinate 6,776 downwards.
CGGATGGATACCCTGGCCGATTCCTACGGGGCGGTGGAGACCAGCCAGTTCAATATCGACTGTGTCCAGCTTGCCCGGTTCTACAACATCCCCAACTACTCCACATCGGGCGTCTGTGATCCGAAGATTCCGGGGCAGCAATCGTCCATCGAGAGGCTCTTTTCAAATATCCTGGTGACACTGAGCGGACCCCAGTATCTTCACTGCGCCTACGGGCTCCTTGACTGTAATTCCGTATTTTCCCTCCTCCAGGCGGTTCTCGATGACGCCCACTTTCAGATGATCAAGTTTTTCCTGAGGCCTCCCCGTATTGACGATACTGAAATAAGCGAGGCCATGAAACAGATCAGAGACGTGTCCACCACATCTCAGAAACTGTACATAAGCTATATTCGCAAGGTCCTCAGATCTGGCCTGCTCTCGCCTCCGTATCCCTTTGAAGGAAGCGGTGACACCGACGAGGTCTTTGCCCTGGCCTTCGACCGGATGAAAGAGCTCCTGGCGCGCCCCGTGAAACATATCGACGAGGAGACAACGGCCCGGATATTCAGGGAAATTCCCGGCCTGCTGCCGCGGCTTAACACGTATTAAAAGAAAGGGGTTGGCAATGAGTGATGATGTTGTTGCAATACTGAAAGAAAACGTTATTCAAGGGAGGATGACGAAAGACGATGAGGGGGTAGACGACACCCTCTCCGGTCCCGGTGTTCTTGAGCTGACACAGTCGGCCCTCGATCAGGATATCCCCGTTCAGGATATTATTAGTCACGGTCTGACGGCGGGGATGGAGGTCGTGGGGAAGAAATTTGACGCAAAGGAGTACTATGTTCCCGACATGCTCGCCTCCGCGGAGGCGGTGAGCGCGGCCATGGACCTGCTCAGGCCCCACCTTGAAAAGGCGCATATCGAGACAAAGGGAACCTTCGCCATAGCAACCGTCAAAGGGGATATCCACGACATCGGAAAGAATATCGTTTCCATCCTTATCAAGGGCGCAGGGTACGACGTGGTTGATCTGGGTATCGACGTCCCCACACAGCGGATTGTCGAGTTTGTAAAGGAGAATAAAACGCCCTATCTCGGCCTGTCGGCCCTGCTGACGACGACCATGCTCGTTATGGGTGAGGTCACCCAGGCACTAACGGCAGCCGGCCTCAGGGACAGGGTGAAGGTCTTCGTCGGCGGAGCCGCCGTTTCAAAGGAATATGCTGATGAGATAGGGGCCGATGCCTACTGCGCCGACGGCTTCGAGGCCGTCAGAATTCTTCAGTCCATGACACGGGCATAGCCTGCCGTTCGGCAGAGACAGGGGACGGTCGGATACCCCACACGATACAGGAAAAAGAGCGGAGGAAAACAGATGGCTGGTATTGCAGGTATTCTCGGAGATGAAGGAAGTACCCTTGACCTGATGCTTGAAAGGATCAAGCATCGAGGGCCTCATGAAACAGGGAGGTTTGATGACGGCCCGGTCCATCTGGGGTGCAATGAACTGAATATCGGAGGAGGCTGCAAGGACGGTTCCCACTATGCCACGGATGGGAAAAGGGCAGTGGTCATGGACGGCCGAATCTATAACGAGGAATTGGAGGCGGAAACCGACGCGGAGGCCGTACTGGAGCTTTACGACATCTACGGCCCAGGGTTTGCGGAAAAGATAGACGGCGATTTCGCCTGCGCCCTCTCCTGCGACGGATCACTGATCTTGGCGCGTGACGAGACCGGCATCAAACCGCTCTACTACGGTCACGACGAAAAGGGGAATCTCTGCTTTGCCTCCGAGGCAAAGGCCCTGATCGATATCGCCAAGGATACGCGGGAATTCCCTCCCGGGTACCTCTACTCACGGGAGATGGGTTTTCGCGGGTATGTCTGTGACGCCGTCGAGACACCGGACTTTGAAACCTATGACCAGGCGAAGGGGGTGGTACGGGAACTGCTCGAAAAGGCGGTCGAAAAACGGATGAAGGACAAGGCCGTGACGGGGGTCCTTCTGAGCGGGGGGCTCGACAGCAGCCTTATCGCCTGGATGGCCTCCCGGATAAAGGCGGACATCGAATGCTATACGGTGAGCATGGAGGAGGGTGAAGATCTTCCCCTCGCCCGGGACGTAACCAGGATCCTGGGGCTCGAACACCATGTCCGTATCTTCGGAGAGGAAGAGATAGGGGAAATCCTGCCCCTGGCCATCCACCACCAGGAGATGTATGAGGAGAGCTGTGTCCATGGGGCCATAGCAAACTTTATCGCGGGACGGTTTATCAGTGGAAGGGCGTCATGCGTCCTTACCGGTGAAGGGGCCGATGAGTTTTTTGCCGGCTATGATGGCCAGTTTAGGAAGGGCGGTAACCCGGAGGAGGTTGCCAGTATCGTTGACGCCGTTATCAGGGTGGCCCACAATACCGCCCTGCAGCGCCTCGACAGGCTCAATGCGGCCAATGGATACGAAAGCCGCACCCCCTTTCTCGATACGGGCGTCATGAATTTTTCCCGGAAGATTCCCCTCGAACATAAGATCCACGGTCCGGACCAGGTCGGGAAATGGATCCTGAGACAGGCCTTTGAAGGATGTCTGCCGGAACACCTTATCTATCAGACGAAGCGCTTCTTTGCCCAGGGGTCGGGTGTGGCCTATGTGATGCTCAGGGAGGCGGAAAAGAGATTTTCCGAGGCTGACCTGGCGGCATTCAATCGTGAGGCAGGGAATCCCCTGCTCTCCTCCGTTGAAGAACTCTACTACTACCGGATATTCAAGGAGACCTTCCCTGACCGATCCTTTGATCGGCTGGTGGGCCGGTGGGATCCTTTGCGACCCGCCTTTTTCCCCACATGGGAAAAACCTCAACGAGGCAGTTGAGTCAGGTTGATTGAAATAAAAATATTCTTTTCCTGGTTTGTATACCCTTAGAGCCGTGGAGCCATCTTTGGCGCGAAGTAACGAAAATCGGCGGTCTCCGGAAATCTGTTGGAAGCCTCACTATTACAGTTTCTTGCAGGCTTCCACCGACAACCAGAACAGCCGTTCCGGAAACGACTTGTGTTCCTCGGTTCGTCTGGGGTCCCATTCACTCCCGCTGACGTCATCTCCCGTGGCAAGCAATTGACCGAACCGTACGCCCCGGAACGCCGCCACAGCGAGGAACGCTGAACATTCCATCTCGACGGTCAGACACCCTTCGGATTTCCGCTTGGCGATTCGTTTCTTCGTCTCCCGGTATAGTCCGTCCGTTGTCCACGTCTTCCCGACCTGATACGTCACCCCATGGTCCTCCAGCACGGTCCGGATGATCTGTACGACATCAGCCTGCGCTTCGATCTCTCGACCGGGTGAGATATAGTGGTACGAGGTCCCCTCATCTCGAACCGCTGCGCTCGGCACGACAACCGTGCCTTTCGCGAGGGCACTGTCCAGAACACCCGCGGAACCACACGCGATGAATTTTCGACAACCGAAAGCAATAAGTACTTCGAGAACCACTGCCGCAAACGGGGCACAAAGGCCGGGGTGGGCAACAGCGATATCCTTCTCCTCATCCCTCAGGTGGTAGACAGGCATCATCCCGATGGATGTCCGGATGTCCTTTACATGGGTAAGCCGACCATCTTTCTGCAAGGTCTCGATTACCGTCTGGTAGATCGGGAGGACACAACGTTCCGGCATCCCGTCAACCGGTTTCAATATCCTGGATGGTTCTATGATCGCATCTCTGCTGTCGTCAAACTCAAGAATCGGATAGTCAGTACTCATTTTCCTCCTGCTCCAACGTTTGTCATATGTGGAATCTGTCAATTGTCCCGGCACGGTCATCCTTCACCACGTAACTTCCACGGTACAGTTTTCACCTGCCCACAGCGTGGATTTTGCCATGAATACCGCTTCCGGTTTCAATGCTTGTATCATCCCTTCTATTGCGTTCAGGCAGCTCCCGGTTTGTTCTGTTTTCATTCATATCAATATTCCAGTATCCTCGAAATCACTTTGATCTTATGACCATCATACGTATACCGTTGGAGCGACCGGGCGGGCGGCGTTATCTCTCTTCACATCGATCATCAAATGAAACCGCCGCGCCAGTTTCATGCAGGATGCCGCTCCAATACCTGAATAATCCGGAGTACGGTTTGATTCACCGGCGTTTTCACACCATGAGTTTCACCCAGGTCAACTACCTTTCCTCCAAAGATTTCAACCTCGGTCTTGCGCCCCGCCTCAATATCCTGCAGCATCGATGTTTTCCCCTGTGGCGATAAACCATTGAGGAGTGTATACCATTCTTCGATATCCCGGTCTGTCAGATTTATATCCATAACATCTGTCAATGCAAGCACTTCCTTCATCAACGCTTCCATTAACCCTTGTGCCTCCGGAGATGTCTGGAAGACTCCATACGGAGCCCGCATCACAGCCGATGCCTGGTTCATCCCGACATTGATCATGAACTTCCACCACATCATCCGGATCATATCTTCCGGCGTTTCATACACGATCCCAGCCCTCTCAAATGCTTCCTGCACGCGGAGAACTCGCTGGCTGAGATGGGTGTTGCCGGATTCGCCAAAATAGTGTTTCCCCGGCTTGGTATACGTTATCCGGTTCCCCTCACGTACAGCATCTATCCCTACGGAAATGGCATAGAGCATCTTGTCCATTCCATAGATGGAACCGATATATTCTTCACTCTCAAGACCATTCATGACAGATATAATGGTGGTTGAATCGCCTACCAGTTTTTCCAAACCGTGAACTGCTTCCTCGAGATGGTGATGCTTGAGGGCCACGATAATGAGATCCACTGGAGAAGCGGCTTCATCAGGATGGATGGCCGGGATTGCATACGGTTTCCCGTTGACCACCAGGCCTTTGGTTTTGAGCCTGTCCAACCGGTGCCCTTTAGCAAGCAATACCGTCGAAAAACCAGCCGTATCGAAAAATCTGCTGGCAAAATAGGCACCCATTGCCCCGGCTCCAAGGATTGCCACTTTTTGTATTTCTTGCATTGAGTACTCCTTTTTGCCATTTCAAAGATATCCAAAATTTGGATCAGACCGCAATTCCTGTCGCATACCGTTTAAATCAGCCGCACGGCTGTTTGCGACGGATTGATTGAATCACGCCGTCGAGCTGTTGAAGGAACCGTGACCGGTCACGCTTCTGTAACGGCGGTGGCCCGCCCGTTATCTCTCCTGCCCCACGAAGTTCCGACAACAGGTCCCGGGTCGCGACGACATGACCGATGCTGTCTTCCGTGAACGGCTTTCCGGTTGTTCCGATCGCATGCGCGCCTTTCTTCAGACAGCGGCTCGCGAGGGGGATGTCGGCGGTGATTACGATGTCGTCAGGCTCCACGTGTTCGACAATCCAGTCATCGGCCGCGTCGAATCCGTCCTCTACAATCTCGAGCGCAATCCATCGTTCATCAGGAATCCGCATCCAGGAGTTGGCCACCAATGTGACATCAAGGTGATATCGGCTTGCGACGCGGTACACCTCCTGTTTGACCGGGCACGCGTCAGCATCTACAAAGATTTGCAGCAAATGAAGATCCTTTCTATCCCCGGATCTGGTCCGGGTTCCACTTAATACTTCGTATAGCCCGCTGGCAATGGAGCGCAGAGAAATTAGTTGTCAATTGTCATGGCGATACGAGCCGTTCAAAAGCCTCAAACAAAATTTATTTGCCATTAGGATTGATGGCTTCCAGTTCGGCCCATCGCTCATATGCTATGGATAGAGATTGTTCCAGCCCTTCAATTCTTGCCTTGACTTGACTGATGAGCCCATTTTTCTGCTGGTAGAATAAGGGGTCTGCCATGGAGGTATACAGTTCCTGCTGCTGGGTTTCCATAGCCTCAATCTTCTGTGGCAGACTCTCCAGTTCGCGTGCCTCCTTGAATGACAATTTTCTCGGCCCCGCGGGCTTCAGTTTCTTTTTTATCTTCTTTTCAGGCGCAGGTTTTTTCTCTGCTATCTCTGCCTGTCGCTGTATAAGCCAGTCATCATAGCCTCCGGCATATTCCTGTACCGTGCCTTCTTTCTCAAAAACAAGGGTGGACGTAACGACGTTATTGAGAAATGCGCGTTCGTGACTGACGAGCAGAACCGTGCCTCTGTAATCAAAAAGCAGCTCCTCCAGGAGCTCCAGGGTCTCGGCGTCCAGGTCATTTGTCGGTTCGTCCAGCACCAGGATATTGGCAGGCTTTGTAAAAAGTTTAGCCAGAAGCAACCGGTTTCGCTCGCCGCCGGAAAGTATTCGGACGGGTGAACGCGCCCGATCGGGGGTGAAGAGAAAATCCTGCAGATAACCGATGATATGTTTCTGTCTGCCATTAATAGTCAGCATGTCCTTGCCTTCTCCGACATAATTGATGACCGTGTCATCTTCATCAAACAGGACCCGATGCTGGTCAAAATAGGCGGCTTCAAGATTAGTGCCGAGACTGACAGTGCCTTGTTGCGGTGTAAGATCGCCAAGCAACAGACGAAGCAGGGTGGTTTTGCCGGAACCATTCGGCCCGATAATGCCTACCCTGTCGCCGCGCAGAATAGTGGTGAAAAGATTCCGGATAATTATTTTATCATCATAGCCGAATGTAACCCCTTTTAACTTTGCAACAAGTTTTCCCGATGGCACTGCATCCTGGAGCTGCATACGGGCACGGCCGACGACTTCCTGCCTGGCCCCGCGTTCTTTACGCATTTCTTCAAGGTCTCGAACCCTTTCCTCATTTCTGGTACGCCTGGCCTTGATCCCCTGGCGTATCCATAGTTCCTCCTG
>CAZNBR010000061.1:6726-11815 GCA_964571315.1 uncultured Syntrophaceae bacterium | reverse complement strand
ATCTTCGCGTACAAGTGGTACATCACCGCCGCCTTTCTGCTTGTCCTGGCCTTCATGGTCAAGGCTTGGTTTACAAGGGATGAACGCGTCGCCTGGGTGGATTCGACCTGGGGGTTCATGAAGCAGATATTTCCCCTCCTGATCGGCGGCGTCCTGGTCGCCGGATTCCTGCTGGGGAGGCCGGGGCATCCGGCCCTGATCCCGGAGCACTATGTCCAGTCGCTCCTGGGCGGAAACTCGCTGTGGGCCAACCTGTTTGCCTCGGTTGCGGGGGCGCTGATGTATTTCGCGACGCTGACGGAGATCCCGATCCTGCAGGGGCTCCTGGGCTCCGGTATGGGGAAGGGGCCCGCGCTGGCCCTGCTCCTGGCCGGACCGGCCCTCTCACTGCCGAACATGCTGGTGATCGGGAGCGTCATGGGGGTCAAAAAGACGGTTACCTTCTGCGGCATCATCATCATCATGTCCACGATCGCGGGGCTGCTGTACGGCAGCTTTGCCGGATAAGAGATTGTTGAAAAGGAGATAAAAAAATGGAGATCAAAGTATTGGGACCTGGTTGTCCACGATGCCGGCAAACAGAAAAGATAGTCAAAGAGGCGGTGGCGGAGACCGGCGTGGACGCGCAGATCGAGAAGGTCTCCGATGTCATGAAGATCGCAGGGTACGGCGTCTTCGGAACGCCGGCGGTGGTGATCGACGGCGAGGTGAAGAGTGTCGGGAAGATCCCCGACAAGGAAGAGGTCAAGGGGTGGCTCAAGCCCTAGTGTCGTGTTAGCGATACTCTGTCATTTCGAAGGAGCAATAGCGACTGAGAAATCTTAGATTTCTCCCTGCGGTCGAAATGACACAGATGATGGCCGAAATGGCAGAATAATAGTCGAAATGACAGAATAAAGGAGAATATTCGCATGAAGTCTCGTTTAATAGTGGTCCTGGCCGTGAGCGCCCTGTTCCTGGCGCTGGCCGCCGGGCCTCTGCCGGCCGCCGAGCGGACCGGAGACTTTTACTCTGTGCCCGCCGAGGGGATGGTCACGATGATCGACCTGGGCTCGAAGTCGTGCATCCCCTGCAAGATGATGGCGGGGACCCTGGTAAAGCTGGACAAATTGTACAAGGGCAAGGCCGCCATAATCTTCATAGACGTCAATAAGAACCGCGAGCAGGGCTACCGGTTCGGCATCCGGTCCATCCCGACGCAGATCTTTTTCGATTCGGAGCGGGTGGAGGTGTACCGCCACGTCGGGTTCATGGCGGAGGAGGATATCGTCGCCCAGCTCAAGGAGATGGGCGTTGAGTAGTGCCTAGGTCAACCAAGAAATGTCATTTCGAAGGAGTCTTGACGACTGAGAAATCTAAGATTTCTCATCCCGATAAATTGGGATTCGAAATGACAGAGTATCATTGATATGACAGAGGGGAGGGGGAAAAGGAATAGATGCTCGATACGGTTCTCCTGACGATTAACCAGTGGATCATCGGTGATGTGGCCCTTGCCGCGGCGGGGTGTTTCCTGTGGGGGATGGTGAGCGCCCTGCTCAGCCCCTGCCATATCGCGTCGATCCCTCTGATTGTCGCGTATGTCGGCGGGCAGGAACGGGCCGTCGATCCGAGGCAGGCCGCCGTCTATTCGGTGCTCTTTACCACCGGCCTGTTCATTACTATCGCCCTGATCGGAATCATCTGCGCCCTCCTGGGCCGCATGCTGGGGGACGTGGGCAATTACTGGCAGATCCTGGTCGGCGCCCTGCTGATCTGGGTGGCCCTCGGCATGCTCGGTGTGGAGAAGTGCTCCATGTCCACCGGCCTGCTGTACCGCCTGAATGTCAGGGGGATGAGGGGCGCCTTTATCCTGGGGCTGGCCTACGGCGTCCTCTCCGGTTCCTGCACCTTCGGTTTCATCGCGCCGATCCTGGCCATCATTACCATCCAGCAGAAGGTCGCCGCCGGTGTCCTCCTGATCCTCCTGTTCGCCGTCGGGCACTGTCTGCCGATCGCGATCGCCGGAAGCTCGGCCGCCGCCGTCAGAAAACTGATGGAGAACAGCGCCTGGCAGGGGGCGGGAACCTGGTTTCGCAAGGGCGCGGGGGTGCTGATCGGCCTGCTGGGGATCTACTTTATAATCAACCCGCTCGCGGGTCTGATCTATGCTATCATATCGTAGGAGATAAGGTGATGTCTCAAACAAAACAGCTTTCTTTTCTGGACCGTTTTTTGACCTTGTGGATCTTTCTTGCGATGTTCGTCGGCGTCGGAGGCGGTTATCTCTACCCGGATATCCGCGGCGTGATCAACCATTTTCAGGTCGGCACTACCAATATCCCCATTGCCGTCGGTCTGATACTTATGATGTATCCACCCCTTGCCAAGGTCAAGTATGAACAGCTTGGGCAGGTGTTTAAAAATTTCAGGGTGCTTGTGCTTTCTTTGATCCAGAACTGGATAATCGGTCCCATCCTGATGTTTCTTCTGGCGATTACCTTTCTCTCGGGGCATCATGAATACATGGTGGGCCTGATTCTGATCGGGCTGGCACGCTGCATCGCCATGGTGATTGTCTGGAATGACCTGGCCGCCGGCGACACGGAATACTGCGCGGGGTTGGTGGCGTTCAACTCCATCTTCCAGGTCCTGTTTTTCTCCTTTTATGCCTATATCTTCATTACGGTCCTCCCTCAGTGGCTGGGCATTAAAGGGGCCGTGGTGGATATTTCCATCGGTCAGATCGCCGAGAGCGTCTTTATCTACCTGGGAATCCCCTTTATTGCCGGTATAATCTCGCGGGTGATCGGTCTGAAGATAAAGGGCAAAGAATGGTATGAGAAAAAGTTTATTCCCAGGATCAGCCCGATTACCTTGATCGCGCTGCTGTTTACTATCCTGGTGATGTTTTCACTGAAGGGTGAATATATCGTCCAGTTGCCGCTGGATGTCATCCGGGTGGCAATCCCGCTGTGTGTCTATTTTGTGGTCATGTTCTTTGTGTCATTCTTTCTGTCGATGAAGGCCGGTGCCACGTACGAACAATCCACGACACTGAGCTTTACGGCGGCATCCAACAATTTTGAGTTGGCCATCGCCGTGGCCGTGGCGGTGTTCGGCATCAATTCGGGGGTGGCGTTTGCCGCGGTAATCGGGCCTCTGGTAGAGGTGCCTGTCTTGATTGGTCTGGTCAACGTGGCCCTCTGGTTTAAAAGAAAATATTTCCCCTATGCCGTGGAGACCCCCACCGGGGTGTGCCATCTGTCCTGCGAGCCGTAGAAATGAAGGTTGACAAGTAAACAGATCGAGGTTAAACTGTTTACCAAGGTAAACAATATGAACAAAGACTCGCTGCTCGCAATCATAGCCGAATGGCTCGAGGAGGAAGAAATACCGGACTTGGTTCCCCGGAGTGACCACGCGATTAACCCCGAAAATCTCGGGCGTATTCTCGCTATCGTAGGGCCGAGACGGGCGGGGAAGACATACTTCATGTACCAGCTTATCCGGTCACTGGTGCAGAGCGGGCGATATTCGAAAGAGGATATTCTTTTCATAGATTTCGAAGATTATCGCCTGGGTGGATTTACCGAACTCGATATGGATGAACTTTTCGCGGCATTCCACCAACTCGCGGGGCGATATCCTACGTTTCTTTTCTTCGATGAGATTCAGAATCTTCCCGGCTGGAACCGCGTGCTTCGCACGCTTCACAATCGCAATCGTTTCAAGATCATCGTTTCGGGGAGCAACTCGAAGCTGCTTGGAAGCGAGATAGCGACCGAACTCCGCGGACGGTACGAAGATATCCTGATGCTGCCATTCTCGTTCCGGGAATATCTCCAATACCGGAATATATCGTTCACCCCGGCATCCCTCCGCACCGCGGCCCGCGGTAATATTGTAGCCGCGTTCGATGACTATATCAGGCACGGCGGGTTTCCCGAGGTTGTGAAGGCAGGCAACGAAACTGAACGGCGCAAACTCCTGCAGAACTACTTCAAGACGATTTTCTACCGGGATATCCTGGAACGGTATAATATCAAGGCGCGGTATGTTCTTGATGCCCTGATGAATGATTTTGTCGAAACCTATTCGAGCGTCTTTTCAATAACCCGATTCGAGAAGCAATTAAAGGAAAACGGGCTGCCAGGCAGCAAGCGCACCATAGCCAACCATCTCCATTATCTCCGGGAAGCGTTCTTCATAATCGCGAATGACAAATTCTCTTTCTCATCTCGCCGCAGGATCATGAATCCGAAGAAGGTCTACCTGACCGATACGGGTTTTGCCGCGCTGGGACGCCCCTTTACGGAGAATCGGGGGAGGATACTTGAGAATCTCGTTGCCATAGAGCTTTTCCGCCGGGGAATGGAGGTCTACTACTTCAAGAACAGGAGTGAATGCGACTTCATCGTCAAGCAGGGTCCCCGGCCGACGCATGCGATCCAGGTCTGCTGGGAAATGATCAAACGCAATGAGAAACGCGAGCTTGCCGGGATTTCTGAAGCCGCAAGGTCTCTTGACCTGACGTCGGGCGTCATACTGACGTACGACCAGGAAGAAGAACGCGAGGCGGGCGGCGTGAGGGTATCCGTTTTACCTGTGTGGAAATGGATGTTGGCAGGCGATCTTTTCTAACCCTGCGGGGAGAACACATCTGAAAACAGGCGCTGTTATAACTATTTTTACTACGAGGATATCTCTGATGCACACACATGGAGGCGCGAACAGCAACGATACCAGGGGCAGACGGCTCCTGATCACCCTTGTCCTGAATTTCATCATCCCCGTGGTCCAGATAGCGGGCGGCCTTGTCGCGAACAGCATGGCGCTCATCTCCGACGCCACCCACAATCTCAGCGACTTTACCGCCATCCTGATCTCCTACATCGCCTTCCGGATCGGGAGGAGGGGCGCCTCCGTCACCAGCACATTCGGGTATCAGCGGGCGGAGATCATGGCGGCGCTCCTCAACGTGACGATCCTGACGGCTGCCTCGGCCTTCATCGTGTACGGGGCCGCCCGGCGCCTCTTCCACCCGGAAGCGGTATCCGGCCTGATTGTCGTCCTGGCCGCGGGGGTGCGGCCGGAATCCACGCTGGCG
>CAZNBR010000061.1:0-6716 GCA_964571315.1 uncultured Syntrophaceae bacterium | reverse complement strand
TCGGGATCCTGGGGAATGGTGTGTCCGCGTGGCTTCTGCATCGCGACTCACAGCACAGCCTGAACATCAGGAGCGCCTTCCTCCACATGATGGGGGACTTCCTCTTTTCCGTGGCAGTCCTGATCAGCGGTCTGGTCATTCTCTTCAAGCCGTGGTACTGGCTGGACCCGCTCCTGTCGATCCTGATCGTCCTGTTCATCCTGAAAAACTGCTGGTCCATTCTCAGGGAATCGACGACGGTTCTCATGAACGCGACGCCCAAAGGGTTTGATCTTCAGAAACTCAAGGACTGCCTGGAGGACATACCCGGGGTTATCAGCGTCCACTATCTCCACCTGTGGAACGTCAGTTCTTCCAGCGTAGCTTTTTCCTGTCATGTCGTGGTGCCGGACCAGCCGCTCAGCCGTACGGAAGAGCTGTCGGGGACGATACACCGCAGGCTGCTGGACGACTTCGGGATCGATCACCCGGTCCTCCAGTTCGAGACCGAGGCGTGCGGGAACGGCTCCCTCCTGTGCGAGGTGTCGTGCAACGGCGACAATGGAAACAATTCACCCTGTTCCGGATCGAAATAAGAGAAAAACGCGCGGGTCTTGACCTCTGCGGGCTTGCTTTTGTCGGGAAGGTGTGCGAAATATTCCCCGTTTCTGAGGGTTTTGAATTGTGTCATTTCGAAGAAGCCTTAGCGACTGAGAAATCTTAATGATACAGGCCTGCTGAAAACAAGATTTCTCTCTTCGATCGAAACAAGGATTTCTCCCTGCGGTCGAAATGACAAAGATAGACTCGAAATGACAAAGATATTGTTGAAGTGACAAATAATGATGGTTATTCAAACCTCTCATTTCCGATAACGACAGAAGGGATTATTCCATGACGCACACAGAGACCAATACCGTTTCTCCAACCGATTTCATCCGCGAAATCATAGACGAAGATCTCAAGGCCGGCAAAAACGGCGGGCGTGTGGGAACGCGCTTCCCGCCGGAACCGAACGGCTATATCCATATCGGCCACGCCAAGTCGATCTGCCTCAATTTCGGCATCGCCGCGCAGTACGGCGGCACCTGCAACTTGCGATTCGACGACACGGACCCGAGCGGCGAATCTCTCGAATATGTGGAATCGATTATCGACAATATCCGCTGGCTGGGGTTTGACTGGAAGGATCGTCAGTTCTTCGCCTCGGACTATTTCGAGCGGCTGCATCAGTACGCCGTCCAGCTCATCGAGGCAGGGAAGGCCTATGTCTGCGACCTCAGCGCCGATGAGACACGGGAGTACCGCGGGACGTTCACGCAGCCAGGGAAGGAGAGCCCCTACCGGGACCGCTCCGTCGACGAAAACCTGGACCTGTTCAAGCGGATGCGGGCCGGTGAGTTCGCGGACGGCGCCCATGTCCTGCGCGCGAAGATCGACATGGCCTCCCCCAACATCGTGATGCGTGATCCCGTGATCTACCGTATCAAGAGGGGAGCCCACTACCGGACGGGGAATACGTGGGTCATCTATCCCATGTATGACTTCGCCCACTGTCTTTCCGATGCCCTCGAGGGGATTACCCATTCGATCTGCACCCTCGAGTTTGAGAATAACCGCCCCCTGTATGACTGGATCCTTGATCAGTTGCTGAAAGGCGACCGTCCCCGGCAGATCGAGTTCGCTCGTCTCAACGTCAGCTATACCGTGCTCAGCAAGCGGGTGCTCATCGAACTCGTCGAAAAGGGCCACGTGAACGGCTGGGATGATCCCCGTATGCCCACCGTCGCGGGGATGAGGCGCCGCGGCTACCCGCCCGAGGCGATCAGGGAGTTCTGCGCCCAGATCGGCGTCGCCAAGAACGATAACCTGATCGACGTCGCCCTCCTCGAATACTGCGTCCGCGAGGAGCTGAATGAGAAGGCCCCGCGCGCGATGGCGGTCCTGCGGCCGCTCAAGATCGTCATCGACAACTACCCCGAGGGGCAGACGGAAGAGTTCGAATGCGCCAATCATCCGCAGGACCCGGCGATGGGAACGCGCATGCTCCCCTTCTCCCGGGTGCTCTACATCGAGCGTGACGATTTTCATGAAGATCCGCCCGGCAAATACAAACGGCTCGCCCCGGGGCGTGAGGTCCGCCTGAGGAATTCGTATGTCATAAAGTATGAGAGCATGGTGAAGGATGAGAAGACCGGCGAGGTGGTGGAGGTCCATTGCACCTACGACCCGGAGACGCGAAACGCCCCGCCGGCCGACGGGCGCAAGATAAAGGGGGTCATCCACTGGCTCTCGGCCGGGCACTGCGTCCCCGCCGAGGTGCGTTTGTACGACCGGCTGTTCCAGGTCCCCAATCCTGCCGGCGAGGATGAAGAATTTACCCGGTACCTGAACCCGGAATCGCTGGAGGTCCTTACCTCCTGCTGCGTAGAGCCGAACCTGAAGGACGCGACTCCGGGGGACCGGTATCAGTTCGAGCGGCTCGGTTATTTCTGTGTCGATTCCAGGGATTGTTCGCCCGGCAAGATCGTCTTCAATCGCGTCGTAGCGCTTCGGGACACGTGGGGGAAGATCGCGGGCCAGGGAAAGGGATAAAAGAATAAGGTAAACATCTAAAATTCCTAAACTTAAGGCGGGTGCTTAAGGCATCCGCCCTTTTTATTTCCAAGAGAGACAGTTTATAACTCCGGCAACAATATACGTCAAAGCCGTCATTCCGGCGAAAGCCGGAATCCAGAATTGGCCTGGATGCCCCCGTATCAAGTACGGGGCAGGCTTATCAAGTCCGGCATGACATTTGATATGTTTAATTGCCGTAGTAATAAACAAACCCTTAAGGGCTTTCAGCTTATGCCACAAAAAAGCCCCGGGGTTGCCGGGGGGGGGGGTGATTATTCTGTTCGCTTTAAAGCCCAAAAACAGCACTGAAAGTATCTACACAGATACGGGGTCTGATGGTCCTGTTTTCTTTTTCAAGTGCCACGATTCCATAACTTTCCATTGTCTTTAATGTTCTTGAAAGGTTGCTTACCTTTCTTCCGGAAATATCAGACAACTCTTTTAAGGATCTTGGCTTTTCATCTTTTATGATTTTTAAAAGCTCCCTGTTTTTGGTGCTTAACACCTGAGCCATTGACTCGAGAGAATCAAACCAGATCTTCGGCTGATCCTTGCCCGGCTTAATTTCTCCTTTGGCAATTGCTATTGTATATTTTTGGAAATCTTCGCGGGACTTTATCCCAATTTTCATTTCTTGTGCCATAACAAAGCACCTCCTTAATTTCAAATAAATTCTCCTACTGTCTTCCAGAAATCCTCTATTAGTTGAGAAGCCGAATCAAATTCATAGGGATATACTTTGTGCCGCTTGTGAATATGGTCCCAGGTTACCTTTTTAGCTTTATACCTTCCTCTTTTGGCCTGATACCCATGTGCATTATCATAGCCCACAATTCTTATATTTTTTTCATTGTGCAGGGAGAGGCTGTATCTTATTCCGTGCGGAGAATGCTCATCGGCCTCAACGAGCGACGCTTTGAATTGCACCCAATATCCCTCCCTATAAAAAAATGTTACTCCGTTTAGGTCTAAAAGGGAGAGGAGATCATAATCATTATTACTGAGGGTATCAGTCATTTGATAAGTTAGTTATCATCTGATGATAACAATGTCAAGCTTTTGTTCGTTGCCTAAGCCCCTGTGCTACTGCTGATTGTTGCTTCTTTCTGTGTCTCAGGCATCATATCAATGGGGAGTGAATCAAGGCGCAAAACAAATAGGGCGTTTTTGTCCCCTGATTCCAATTTTTAGGGTTTTTATAAGGGGTGAAACGAAAAAGCGGTACTATAGCGGGACAAAATGACCATGCAGGAAAAGGGACTAAGTCGTTGCGTAACTTAACCCCTTATTCTTATACCGATGCGCTTCACTATCGGTATTAATTCGACTTGCAGTTTTTATTGCGCCAGAGGCTTATAAAAACTGAGTCTCATTAAAATGGCTGGGGGACAAGGATTCGAACCTTGATTGGCGGAGTCAGAGTCCGGTGTCCTACCATTGAACGATCCCCCAGCAGAGATGGATCAGATTATATCCACGCCCCGTCCAAAGGCTGAGGCATGGATGACGAACCTATATAGTGGCACCGGCCTTTTTTGTCAACACTTTTTCGCCGCAGGGCACGTCATCACCCCAAAAAAACATCTCTATTCAGGAGGGCCCAGGGTGGCCGGGATCGCGTGGATGGGCTCCCCGTAGAATACACCGGCGAGCCGGTCAAATGCCTCCAGAGGACCGGTCGAAAAGAAGACCCGGTCACCCTCTCTGGAAAGTCTTCTCTCCACTTCCGGGTGCCGCTTCAGGTAGTCTTTCAGTTTGTCCGCAATGATCGTCCCCTGACTGAGGATCTCCACCTGAGGGGGGGTATGTCTCCTGAAGGATTCATACAGTATCGGATAATGGGTGCATGAAAGGAGTATCGTGTCTATCGAGGCTTCCTGGGCGAAGAGGTTGTCCAGATATCCGGACACAAGCTCATCACAATGGACCTCATCCTGCCTTCCGGCCTCTATGATCGGCACCAGGAGGGGACAGGGCTGATAGAATATCTCGATCGGGGGATCGATCTCTGCAAGCTCCTCCGTGTAGATCTTTGAATCGACCACCCCCTTCGTGGCAAGGATGCCCACCTTCCGGCATCTCCTGTCCACCAGTTCCTCGGCCGACGGCCTGATCACGCCGAGCACCTTCCTGTCGGGGTACGCGCCCGGCAGAAATTCCTGCTGTATCCTTCTCAGGGCCCGTGACGAGACGGTGTTGCAGGCGATAATGACCAGCCGGCACCCCTTCTTGAAGAGGAAGTCCACGGCCTGGATGGTGTACTCGTACACCGTTTCCTGTGAGCGTTCCCCATAGGGGACCCTCGCGCTGTCACCGAGATACAGGTAATCGTACTCCGGCATCTCCTGAACAACACTTTTCAAGACCGTCAGTCCGCCGAACCCCGAGTCAAAAACACCGATCATCACCACTCTCCTTTGCGGGCGGATTCTAACAGCATCCCCCTTCCAAAGACAATAAAAATCCTTGCCATACTGTCCACCATCCAATAGCATATACTGGTCGTATCAGCGGGATGGAAGAAAAACGTCTGCGAGGCATCTGAGGTGGTTGTCAAGGTAACGAGCAGCGCCATACTGGGCATAGACTCCTGGCCGGTCGATGTGGAGGTGGATATCTCCCGCGGACTCCCCCAGTTCTTCACGGTCGGCCTTCCCGATATATCCGTCAAGGAAAGCAAGGACCGGATAAAGGCCGCCATACAAAACTCCGGCTACACCTTTCCCGGGACCAGGGTGACCGTCAATCTGGCCCCCGCGGATATCAAAAAAGAGGGGACGGGGTTTGACCTCCCGATAGCCATAGGCATCCTGGCGGCACAGGGGCTGATCAAAAAAGACCACCTTTCCGAATACCTCTTTATAGGGGAACTGTCGCTGGACGGGAGTATAAAAGGCATCCACGGCGCCCTGCCGGCCGCGATCCAGGCGACGGAGATGGGACTGAAAGGGATCGTGCTTCCGCGGGACAACGCCGCCGAGGGGTCGATGGTTGAAGCAATAGAGGTCATAGCCGTCGATTATCTGCACGAGGCGGTTGAGTTTCTGAACGGCACCAGAGAGGTCCCTCCCCTGGAGACGGATATCTCCCGGCTGTTCTCCCGGAGCCTCCACTACCCCTTCGATTTCAGCGAGGTAAACGGCCAGAATCAGGCGAAGAGGGCGCTGGAGGTGGCGGCGGCCGGCGGGCACAACATACTGATGATCGGTCCCCCCGGATCCGGCAAGACCATGCTGGCACAGCGCCTCCTGACGATCCTCCCCGATCTTTCCTTTGAAGAGGCCATCGAAACGACGAAGGTACACTCGGTCGCCGGCCTGCTCGGCAGAAAGGACCCCATTCTGGCCGCGCGCCCGTTTCGCGCGCCGCACCACTCCATATCAGACGCGGGGCTGGTGGGAGGGGGACGCGTACCCAGACCGGGGGAGATCAGCCTCGCTCATAACGGCGTCCTGTTTCTGGATGAACTGCCGGAATTCAAGAGGAATGTCCTGGAGGTGCTGCGGCAGCCCCTGGAGAGTGGTTCCATAACCGTCTCACGCTCTTCTGCCTCGGCGACCTACCCCGCGAGGTTCATGCTTGCGGCCGCCATGAATCCGTGCCCGTGCGGTTATTTTACCGACGGCAGGAGGCAGTGCCGATGCACCCCCCATCAGATACGGCAGTACAGGGCCAAGATATCGGGTCCCCTGCTCGACAGGATAGATATCCACATAGAGGTCCCCTCCGTGCGGTACCGGGAGCTCTCGAAACAGTCCGAAGGAGAGACATCCGAGACCATCAAGGGCCGCGTGAACGGGGCAAGGAATATCCAGAAGGAACGGTTCAAGGGCACCGCAGCGTGTAACGCGAGAATGTCCAACAGGCAGATAAAGAAGTGGTGTGCCCTGGACGAGGAGTCCAGGAGACTGATCGAAATGGCGGTCGATCGGCTCGGTCTGAGTGCGCGGGGCTACACCAGGATACTGAAGGTGGCCAGGACCATCGCAGACCTCGAAGGTGAAAAAGAGATCCGTCAGTCCCACGTATCGGAGGCCATCCAGTACAGGACCCTGGACAGAGATGCGATATAGACACGGGCTGCGCCCTTTTTACCCTTGACAGGTCGATACATTTAC
>CAZNBR010000060.1:0-11822 GCA_964571315.1 uncultured Syntrophaceae bacterium | reverse complement strand
CCATAAAATATAACTATAATGAGCCAGCTGTTTCTATTTCTACAGCATGGAAAGGAAAAGTCCGATGTCCTGTGAATCACAGATTGCCGGCTCTCTGCCACTTCATATGGAGGCGGGCATGGAAACCTGGAAGAACAAGCCCTCCCGAGGCAGGATGATTGATCACACACACCATATGCGGCAAGGACGACCACCACTGGCAGACCCGCCGGAACCGGAAACAATAGAAAAAAGACCCCCGATGCGGTTGGGCCACCGGGGGTTTTCCCCATCAACCGATCCGTTATCCTGCTATTACCAGGCCCGGCAGCCACGTCGCGATAGCGGGGAAAATCATGACAAGCGCTATCGTTAGAACATCTACAGCCATAAAGGGGACGGCACCCCAAAACAGAGCCTTCATCGGCATCGATTCCGGCGGCACAAGCCCCTTGACGACATACAGGTTCAACCCCATGGGGGGTGAAATGTTCCCCGCACACATGTTTATCGTCATAAGAATGCCGAACCACAACACGTTTATCTCCAGCGCGAGAAGGATCGGCAGTATGATGGGGGTCGTCATCATAACGATGGCGGCCGGATCCAGAAACATCCCCATAATCATAAACCCGATCATGAGAATGATAACGACGGTTGTGGGAGACACGTCCATAGACACAACCCAGTCCGTCAGCGAGGCGGCACACCCCGAATAGATGATAACATACCCGAAGGAGGTGGCGCCGATGATTATCCAGCCGATCATAGTGGTTGTCTTAACCGTGGCTAACAGCACCTTTCTCAGCATCTGAAGATTCATGGTTTTCTTGGCAAAGGCAATCGCAAACACCGCGACACAGGCTATCGCACTTGCCTCGGTAGGCGTTGCAATCCCCGTATAGATCGTCCCCAGAAGGAGTAGTACCAGAAGCAGGAGCGCCCACACCCTCCACAGGGAAGTGAATTTTTCTTTCCACGTAAACCTGACATCATCCCTCGGCGCAAGCGCAGGATTTAACCTTACCCTGAGTCCGATGTAGAGGATCGCCAGGACGGTCATCAGTATACCGGGCAAGAAACCACCGGCAAACAGCGCACCGATAGACTCATTGGCCAGCGTTCCGTAGAGAATCAGGATAACACTGGGAGGAATCAAAATGGAAAGGGCGCCGGCAAAGGCCACGATAGCGCCTGCCATCCCCGGCTCATATCCCCGTTTCTCCATCTCGGGAAGGGACAAAAGGCCGACGGTGGCCGTTCCCGCCGTACTGGCCCCGCACACTGCGCCAAAGATGGCACCGAAGACGGCACTGGTTATACCGAGACCGCCGGGAAGATTCCGCAGGAAGCGGTCAGCAACATCGTAGGTGTCCGCCCCCATGCGACTGTGCATCACCACCTGTGCCATAAGAATAAAGAGCGGCACACAAACAAGGGTATAATTGCCCATGTGCCCATATCCGGCCAGGGCCACGCCATACAGCCCTTCCATGCCCGGCCAGAACACCAGCGCGGCTATCATGCTCAGGAAACCGAGCGAAAAAGCCACCGGCAATCCCATAAAGAGGAGTACGCAAAGAGACCCGACAAGGATAAGAAGTGTAGTATACCATTCCATAATCATACACCTCCCTGCGATTCGGCCTGAGCCGTTCCGGTGAGAATGGCGATATTACGCACCAATCTGAAAAGAAACTCCAAACCGAGGAAAAACGACCCTATGACAAGGAACGATCTCATCGGCCACAGGGGCCATGCCAGATACTCGGTACTCCTTACGCCACCTTCCCACGCATCCCAGGTGAAGAGAGCCGACGAATAGAAGAACGAAAACATGTATAGAAGGGCCATTACGGAGGTAAGAACTTCCAATATCGCCTTCTTCCTTGTCTCCATATGCTCAGTAAATATGTCCACGGCAACATGTCCCCCTGCAGGAAGCGCCCAGGGGCCACTCAAGAAAACGACAAGAATCAACATATAGCGATTAATCTCAAAGCTCCAGGTAGTAGGCATTCCGAAGATATATCTCATCGCTACATCGTATGTTATGGTCACCATCATGACAATGACAATCCACCCGGCAAATTCGGCAAGCCTCTCATCGAACCAGGATATGGTGTCCATGAATTTACCAAAACCACCGGGGGTTTTATTTGTCCCCTTATTCATAGCCTCTTCTCCAAACTGAGTTGATGGAGAGGGCAGACAGTATTGCCCTACCCTCTCCATTTGTGATTTTTATTTATGCCACGTTATTTCCAGTCCTTCTGCTCTGCCTTGATCAACTCAACCAGTCTCTTGCAGTCGGGACTTTCGTTCGCATACCAGGTCCATACATCTTCCAACATCACTTTCGATTTTGCGATATTGGCAGCGTCCATCGTAACAAATTTAACGCCCTTCTCCTGGCACCATTTTTCGTTCTCCAACTCATAGCCAGGCCAGTATTCCGTGCTTGCCCACCTGCCCCACTTTTTAGCAACATCTCTCAGGGTCTTTTGCAGATCCTCCGGCAGTCTCTTAAGGGAGTCATTGTTTATCCACAGATCATCGGCCCAGGTGAAAACGGGCGGGTTTGTAAAGGTCTTGGCAACTTCGAAGAACTTATAGTCTTTCAGACCGTAGGCATAGAAGATCAAGGCATCGACCGTTCCCCTCTGCAGGGCGGGATAGATCTCCCCCGTCGCCATGGTCACCGGGGCAGCGCCCCACGCCTTCGCTACCCGTGTGCAGACACCGCCGGCAGCCCTCAGCTTGATGTTTTTGAGAGAATCAACGGTCCCATATTCAGTGTTGCCTCTGCCGATTATTCCGGAGCTTCCGCAGATGACATTGGTAAGATAAACGGCATTAGCCTTTTCAAGATAGTTCTTTGCGATAATTTTGTTAAACTCATTGTCGGCGTTCATGTAATCCCAAAACTCTGCGCGATGGCCGAGGGAGATGTAGGGGAGCCAGTCGACATCGCCTTCCGGAACCATCCCATGAAAATAGGCGGCACAACTGCCCAACATATCAATGGCACCCTTTTTTAGACCATCCAGGGACTCGGACCTCCCTATCAACTGGTCTGCAGGAAACACCGTAAACTTTAGCCTGCCGTCTGTTGCTTCATCCACCATCTTGATGAATTTTTGATATGCTTTGTATTCCGGATGCTGCGAATGCCATGCCATCTGGAATTTAAGATTATAGGTCTCCGCGCATTCCGCCTTTTTGAAAATCCCCCCACCAAAAATAAGGGAAACGCTCAATACCAACGCTAACAGACTTGTCCAAACGATTTTTTTCATTTACCCCTCCTCCAAAAAAAGTTGATGTTTTTTGTTTTCTGTTATTTGCAGTTCCTTCCTCCGTTCTTTGTTGTCAGTTATCACCCCCCCCTCTACGTTCATTATTGAATCATCGATGGGTACCCTTACAATACCCTCTACAAAATCAATCTCTGGGGATCACATTTCTCTCTTAGGATCTTCAGTTCATTGGCAGTAGGAGGTTTCACCTCTTCCGCCCTGGAGACATCGACATCAAACTCCATGTTTTCCAGGATTTCTTCCTTCGTTATCCCTGGATAGTAACCGGCCAGATACATTTCCTTCGTCGCATCGTCGAACCGCATCACCGCCATATTGGTAATAACCAGCTGTGGCCCCCCCGGAGGAAGTCCCGCCTTCTTTCTGCCGTCACTTCCGGTAAGGTGCCCCGGACTCGTCAGATAATCGACGTTATTTACAAATTTCCTTTTTTCTTGTTGCATGAATATGATGCTTCTCGGAACAAAGGATGCAACATCGCAGGCGCCCCCACTCCCTGAAAAACGGGTTTTGGGGCTGTAATAATCCCCGATGACCGTTGAATTGACATTTCCGAATTTATCGATCTGCGCTGCGCCCAGAATACCGATGACATGTTCCCCCGTAATCCTGTTCTGCATCGTTGCAAATGCATCCAGAAGACCGCTGTTTGATGAAGACCAGTACATAACACGTGAATCCGCAACCGCCAGGGGAATTTCCTCCAGCTTCGCATCAATAGATCCCGTCTCAAAAAATATTACGCTATTATGGGCATTTATCTTCTTCGCCGCCATTGCCGCCAGCATCGAAATCCCGGTACCGCAGAACACGATATCTCCGTCTTTGATCTCCCTGGCGGCCACTATCGTCATCATCTCTCTCGAGGTATATTCCATTTTTTCTTCCCCTGATCAGTTTCTCTTCAGATTTGTAGCATACCCTGTATGCGGATCCGCCTTTATTGCCTTGATGCGGCCCTCTCCAACAAGGGCTATAAGCTCTTCCTGCCCGTTGACGCCATAGACATACTTCTCAAGATATTCTTTGAAAAGTTGTTCATCACGAGCCGCCCTGGCGTAATCGTTCAGATAAACAGGATCATAATCATAATAGTTGTAACACGCCGTAGGATAGGCGCCATACGGTACATGGACAACCGCATCAACATTGATAAAGGGAATCTGATTCCGGTCAGGTGCAGCCCTCAGATCATCCGGCTCAAGCAGCTCATCACACGTCAGGATAAGGCGCTTTGCCGACTTCGCCTGTTCAACATCCGCAAAGGTAAGTCCCTCGATCCTTCCGGTACCCTGTCTGTCGGCCTTCTGGACATGAAGGATCGTAACATCGGTGTTTATCGCGGGAACCAGAACCACCTTTTCCGTATCCATCCAGCCGCCAAAAGGACTGTCAATGACAACCAGTTTCTCATCGGATATCTTCGGATCGTTTTTTCTCATCTCTCTCGAAAAGCCCCATTTGTTTATGATATCCGTCCCCAATGAAGAACGCGTCGGGAGGAAAGGCAACCCCATTGATCCAGCAAGGAACCGAAGGGTCATCTGATAATTTGTATAATCTTCAATTTCAATGGTTCCTTCCTGAACGGCCTTCTTGAATCGGATACAGGTCGCCGCAAATTTTCCATTGCCCCCGTAGGCAATTTCTATCTTTGACACACATCCGGCCCCGATGAGCTCATCAACCCCCGTACCATTGGAATGAACATACATATGGAGATTTCTGACTCTCTGGCGAATAATCTCATACACAGCGGCCATTGGATTTCTGCTTGTAGTAAACCCTCCTATGGAGATATGACTGCCGTCCCTGACATACTCTTCTATTGCCTCTTTCAGGTTCATCACCTTGTTCTGTCTGACATCCACGATACCTTCCCCTCCCATCACATCAGTTAGATTTCATGTTCACAACAGCTATAACCACACGCCGTCAGACGCAGCACGACAACCATAACGAACAGTCCAAGAACAAAATACTTTCGCTGAAAATAATGAATCTTCAAGCCCTTCAGGACGGAGTTTCTTCTGATTCAAGTTTGATTTATCCCGTAGTCTTTCATATATACGAAAGACTACGGGATATTGCTCTCATCCCCCATCCTTAAGGGGTGGGTTTTCTACTGGATTAAAAATTTTCTAGATCAGGCAATCTTCCATACCTCAGCCCGCTAACATGGAAAGGAAAAGTCCGGCTGCTGACACGGTACCGATCGTACCGGCAACATTCGGTCCCATGGCATGCATAAGGATGAAATTGCGTTTGTCTTCTTCCCTTGCCACGACTTGGGCAACACGGGCAGCCATAGGCACGGCCGACACACCGGCTGCGCCAATCAGCGGATTTATCTTGTCTTTCAAGAACAGGTTCATGAGTTTGGCCAGGAGAACACCTGCGGCGGTGCTGAAAGAAAAGGCAACCAGCCCGAGACAGAATATGAACAGGGACTCGGGTTTCAAAAAGACTTCCGCCGGCATGGTAGCGCCTATGCAGAGGCCCAGGAATATCGTAACGATATTTATCAGCTCGTTCTGGGCCGTCCCGGAGAGACGTTCCACCACACCGCATTCTCTGAAAAGATTACCGACCATCATCATGCCTACCAGTGGTGCGGCCGCGGGAATAAGAAGACAGATAATCAGCGTTGCTACCAGAGGAAATCCTATTTTTTCGATCTTGCTGACCGTACGCATCTGCTTCATCTTGATCTTGCGTTCTTCTTTGCTGGTTAAAAGTTTCATGATGGGCGGCTGGATAATCGGTACCATCGCCATGTATGAATAAGCGGCAACCGCCGTCGCGCCAAGAAGTTGCGGAGCAAGCTTGGAAGTCAGAAATATGGTGGTGGGACCGTCAGCCCCCCCTATGATTCCAATAGCGGCAGCTTCAGGCATGGTGAACCCGAAGAGAAGGGCCCCAAAAAAGGTTACATACACACCAAATTGCGCCCCCGCGCCCAGAAGCAGGGTCTTGGGATTGGCTATAACGGGACCAAAGTCGGTCATAGCGCCTATGCCCATAAAAATAATCGGCGGGATCAAGTCGAAATGATCGATAGCGTAATGGTACGGTACCCAGAGGAGACCCCCTTCACTCATGAGATCTGTCAGCGGAAGGTTCACGAGAAACATTCCAAAACCGATCGGAACCAGAAGCAGGGGCTCATAATTCTTGGTTATCGCGAGGATGATAAATGTGAAGGCTATCGCCCACATTACGATATTGCCAAATGATAAATGCATAAATCCTGCGTCTAAAAAAATAGTGCGAAATATAGTGTAATCCATGTCAGATGTACTACCTCCTTAATCTTTCTTTGCTGTCATACTTGTCACACCGGCGACAATCTTCGAGAATATGTTTATTCCCGTCTGCAAGATAATTAGAGTAACGAATACTCCGCCAAATCCGATAACAAACGTTGTTAAAGCTTTTCCCCAATCAATCATGACACACCCCTAATTGTTATTTTTTTCCAAAGCAAAGCAACCCGGGAAATTTCCTGAGCCTTTTCAATCCCTATCCAGACTTACCAAAAAAATTTCACCATACGGAACACTATGCCACATACTAGGAAAACAGTATCTGAGAATCATTACTACAGCACCCCTGTCATGTCAAGGCTTTTTAGGTCTCTGTTTACTTTTCCTCTTGACAAAAAGCGCATCCATATGTCATGTATAAAGAGGTCACATTACAAAACGGTATTTTGCATTATGGTACAATTTAACAAAGGCCCCTTACCGGGCAAGATCAATTCGATTGAAAAGGCCCTCATGATCCTCATGGTATTCCGAGAAGGTCAGTCGTCCTGGGGCGTGAGAGAGTTGAGCGTGCGTCTCGGTTTCAGCCCATCCACCATTCAAAGGATCCTGCAGATCCTGAAGTCATACGGATTCATCAGGCAGGATCCGAACACGCGGCTGTACGGCCTCGGTAATATCTATCTCTCATTCTTCCATACCCTGCAGGATAACAACCCAATCTCGAAAATAGCCATGCCGCTCATGAAACGGCTCCTGTCCCGGACGAAGGAAACCGTACACCTTAACATAATAGATACAGACTGTGTCTCACGGGTCTGTATCAGCAGTCTGGAATCTACCCAGGAATTAAAGGCCAGCCTGCCGGTTGGGAACAAGGCTCCGCTTTATGCCGGCGCCACATCCAAATGCCTGCTTGCCTTCTCTTCGCAGGATTTTATTGACGGGTATCTCGAAAAAATAAGGCTTGCACCGCTGACCAATAACACTATAGTGGAAACAGGACAGCTTAAATCGGACCTCAAGCTGACCAGGGAACGGGGCTACTCCTCAAGCCTGGGAGAAACCATCCAGGGCCTGGGTGCCCTGAGCGTTCCGTTCTTTGCCTTTCATCAGGGCATTCCCATGCGGGCCGCGGTAGGTCTGGCAATTCCTGAGGTACGTTTCAACAATTATGACCACCGTAAAATGTGCATAGAGGAAATGCTTCTCGCGAGCAAAGAGTTTTCAGAGGCTACGGGATGTTACAGTGAAAATTCACATTAATGGGTAAACTGCACGTATGCTGATCGTAGAAATGTTACCGTTAAAGCAACAATCAATTTAGGAAGGAGAAAAAGTTATGGATTTTGGTTTATCAGATGAATTAATAATGCTAAGGGACACCGTGCGCGATTTTGCAGCCGAGAAGATAGCCCCGTTCGCGGATGAGTGGGACGAGAATCATTATTTCCCTTATGAAGAAGTTGTCAAACCGATGGGGCAGTTGGGTTTCTTCGGCACAGTCATCCCTGAAGAATACGGTGGAAATGAGATGGGATGGCTCGCGGCCATGATCATCTCGGAAGAAATCGCCCGCGCCTCCAGTTCATTGAGGGTTCAGGTCAATATGCAGGAACTGGGGTGTGCCTTTACCATTCTTCGTTACGGCACCGAGAGCGTTAAAAAGAAATACATCGAAAAGCTGGTCAATGCCGACATCCTTGGGGCATTCGCCATTACCGAACCGGGAGCCGGTTCGGACGTTATGGCAATCAAATCGACCGCTGAAGATAAGGGAGATCACTGGCTCATAAACGGGCAGAAGACATGGATATCCAATGCCACTATCGGCGGGATTAACATCTTCTACGCCTATACTGATCGTTCCGCAGGGGGAAAAGGCCTTTCCGCCTTCGTAGTCGACCTTGAAGAGAGCGAGGGGATCACCGTAACCGATCTGGACAAGATGGGCTCCCGTTCATCGCCAACCGGAGAAATTGTCCTTGAGAACACAAAGATTCCCAAAGAGAATATCCTGGGCAACCCGGGGGATGGTTCAAAAATTGTTTTTGGTTCCCTGGCTCAGACACGACTTTCGGCCGCGGCCGGTGGCGTCGGACTGTCTCAAGCATGTCTTGACTCCGTAACCCAGTACGCCATGGAGCGTGAACAGTTCGGTCAGCCGATTGGAAAGTTCCAGATGAACCAGTCCCTGATTGGCGAGATGGTTGCGGAAATCGAGGCGGCGAGACTGTCCGTTTATAAAGCCGCATGGCAGAAGGATCAAGGGGACCTGGGAAACAACCTTGAGGTCGCTGCGGCGAAATACCTGTCAGGCGAACTCGCCTATAAATGTTCGCAGTACGCAATGCGCATACTCGGGGCCTACGGTTACTCAACCGAGTATCCAGTGGCAAGATTCTTCAGGGATGCGCCGACATACGCGATGGTCGAAGGCTCGACTAATATCTGCAAGTTCATAATGGCGCAGGACCAATTGGGAATTCGTAAGGCGAATCGCTGACGTCACACAGCGATAAAGAAGAAATAGAGAAAAATCACACTCGGCATCCTCCCTCGAGGGAGGATGCCCTCTGTGGTTCATATTCTCGCAGCTGCCAGGATAAAACAAAAAGAGAGGATTCAACATGATACCCTATTTAAAGACGAAAGAGTTCGGTAAACCTCTGAAGGATTCACAGATAAAGAGGATGCAGGAAAGCGTCGCCCAGATGAATGAGGTGATGAAGGGGATCGAGGCGGAAGATCAGCGAATCCGGGACTTCGGAGTTCCCATCGATGTCATTCATAAGCGCGGGCAGCAGACTGTCTGGGAACGGATCGAATATCTCGTGGATCCGGGAATGTTCTTTCCGCTTCACACCATATATGATCCGGACCAAGAAGAATCGGGGAGTACCGGTGTTGTGGACGGCATTGCACGGATCAGAGGCAAGTGGTGCGTGCTTATCGGCTTCAACAACAAGTGGATAGCCGGCGCATGGATCGCGGGACAGGCGGATAATAACCTCCGTGTGACCGACATCGCCAAAAGATTAAACCTGCCGCTTGTATGGCTGGTCAACTGTTCCGGAGTCAAGCTGCCCGAACAGGAAAAGGTCTACGCCAATCGTCGCGGCCAGGGAACCTGTTTTTTCCGCCACGCGGAACTGGAAACATTAGGTGTTCCAATCCTGGCGGGAATTTATGGAACCAACCCCGCCGGTGGCGGCTACCAGGGAATCAGTCCCACAATACTTCTGGCCCACAAGGACTGCAACATTGCAGTAGGCGGCGGCGGAATCGTCGGCGGCATGAGTCCCAAAGGGTCTTTTGACGAGGAAGGGGCGGAGCAGTTGATCGATGCTACAAGGCATTTCAAAGAGGTTCCCCCCGGGAGCGTCAAGGTCCATTACGACGTAACCGGTTTCTTCAGATATGTATTTGAAGAAGAAAATCAGGTTCTGGATGCCCTGAAAGAGTACATGGCGGGGATGCCTGCCTATGATCCCAGATTCTTCAGGCTGGACGAACCGGCCGAACCGAAGTTTTCTCCCTCTGAAATTGCATCCATTGTTCCGTATAATCAGAAGGCGGGTTATGATTTTGACAACGTTCTCGCACGGCTGGTCGACAACTCCCGGCATCTTGAATTCAGGCCTGGTTACGGTCCGGAGGTCTATACGGGACTCGTCATAATCGACGGGTTTCTGATGGGCGTAATCGGAAACCGCCAGGGGATATTGCCGAACTACCCGGAATACACGAATGAATATAACGGTGTCGGCGGCAAGCTCTACCGCCAGGGATTGATCAAGATGAATGAATTCGTAACACAATGCGGTCGCGACCGTGTTCCGATTATCTGGTTCCAGGATACATCCGGTATCGATGTCGGCG
Organism: uncultured Syntrophaceae bacterium; assembly: GCA_964571315.1. Lineage (GTDB taxonomy): Bacteria > Desulfobacterota > Syntrophia > Syntrophales > UBA2210 > UBA6078. The sequence continues at coordinate 1,375 of CAZNBR010000060.1, read as the reverse complement.
ACATCGCGGAAGGGGCGGAACTGCTCGGGCTGGGACAGTCTCTCATCTATTCCATCGAGCAGAGCAACGTACCACAGATGGTGGTTATCCTTCGCAAGGGAACGGCCGCGGCCCATTATGTAATGGGAGGCCCCCAGGGCAATAATACGAATGCCTTCTCACTTGGCACCCCCGCGACAGAAATCTACGTCATGCACGGGGAAACAGCGGCGGCAGCCAGCTACTCCCGAAGGCTTGTGAAAGAGAAGGACGCCGGCAGGCCACTCGATCCCATTCTCGAAAAGATGAATGATATGGTACAGCATTACTATGATAAGTCGCGCCCGATGTACTGCGCGAAGGCGGGTCTGGTGGATGAGGTTGTACACTTCGAAAAGTTGCGGGACTACATGGTGGCATTTACCAATTCGGTTTATCAGAATCCAAAATCGATCTGTCCGCGTCATCACATGATGCTCCCAAGACTTATACAGTCGCAGATCGTGACCGGTCTCGATCGCCCGAAAAAAGAAGTTTAACCGCGATGGCAAAAAACGGTCACTGGCAAGTTTTTTATAGTGACATGGCTGTATTAAATGTGATAGCAAACAAAACCCTGTAAGCATTGATGCGTGCAGGCAAACTTAAACCACTCAGGAGGTAATTTGGAAATGGAAGAAGTATTGGCTCCGATGCCGGGGAAAATTATTGAAATTCTGGTTAACGTCGGTGACGAGGTAAAGGAAGACGATGAGCTCTTGATACTTGAGGCAATGAAAATGGAAAACCCGATCTGCGCCCCGGTAGATGGAACGGTAAAAGAAATAAAGGTAAAGGAAAAGGACTTGGTGGAAGTCGACCAGCTTCTGATTGTCATAGAGTAAAAAAGATTTTGGAAACATAGTGGAGGGGGGTATCCTCTTCAGCAATAGAAAAGGGGGCTTGTTCGCCCTCTTTTCTATTGCCTCTCCGTGTAAGAAAATCCGACTCCCCGGAAAACCATCACTTGTCGTCCAGGAAAAAAAGCAGCCTGTCCGCGGCGGTGGCTGGCGTGGTCGTCCCCTCTTCCACTTCTTTCTCAATCCTCGGCATTATCTTTTTGACATAGGGATTTTTATAAAACCACTCGGCAAGCCCTTCTTTTACCAGGAACCACATCCAGTCGAGGGCCTGCTTTTCCCGTTTCATCTTCAACTCTCCGGTAGATGACAGCTTTTCTCTGTGTTCCAGGATGGTATCCCATATCTCATGTATGCCGGTTACATTCAAGGCACTGCAGGTAAGAACAGGCGGGAGCCAGTTGGGGGAAGAAGGGGTTGAAAAATGGAGGGCTGTCTCGCACTGCTTTTTTGCAAAATCCGCCCTTTGAATATTATCGCCGTCCGCCTTGTTGACG
>CAZNBR010000059.1:0-11919 GCA_964571315.1 uncultured Syntrophaceae bacterium | reverse complement strand
CCCTTGAGGATATTGACGACGCGCTTGAAGGCGATCGCCAGGGGTTCGAAGTCGGGGTGTTTCTTGAATGCCTCCATGGCCTCTATCTTTCCCAGGGACTGGACGATATCGGATACGCCGAGCGCCAGAACGGCGTTGACCACGTCATAGGGGTGCCCCTGTGATATCAGCTGATTTTCAAACCTTCCCCTGAAAAAGTCGAGCACATCCGCCTTTGTCTCTTCCGGTTTCCTCTTCAGTTTTTTGCCGAGGGTTGAAATACTCGTGCCGATGAGTTCATCCAGGTTCAGCGGATACTTCTTGTTCAGAATGATGTTTATAATGCCGAGGGCCTGCCGTCTCAGCGCATACGGATCGGCCGTCCCCGTGGGGATGAGATTTATGCCGAAAAATCCTACAATCGTATCCATCTTGTCGGCGATACTGACAATGGCCCCCTCATCCGTTTCGGGAAGATCGCCGCCGGCGGCTATCGGGAGATAGTGTTCATAGATCGCCTTTGCAATGGCGGGATCTTCACCCTGCAGCAGGGCATACTCCCTCCCCATAATCCCCTGAAGTTCGGTGAATTCATATACCATCTGGGTTTCAAGATCGGCCTTGCAGAGCAGGGCGACCCGGTCGACCGATGGGGCGATCCGGGGGCATATCGTCTGGGCGATGTACGACGCAAGCTCTTTAAACCGCATAACCTTTTCATACGAGGTCCCCAGGAGGTTGTGGAATACAACTGCCTTCAGAGCTTTCAGATGATCTTCGAGGGGGGCCTTACGGTCTTCCTCAAAGAAGAACCGGGCGTCGGCCAGCCGGGCTCGTATCACCTTTTCATTGCCGCGGGCCACGACCGAGGGGTCCCGGGAAAGGGTATTGTTGACGGTGATGAAATGGGGGAGCAGTTTCCCCTCCGTGTCGACGACGGGGAAGTATTTCTGGTGTTTCATCATGGCGGTGGTCAGGACCTCTTTGGGAAGTGCGAGATATTCTCTGTCAAAGGTTCCGCATACCACCGAGGGATATTCGACGAGAAAGCTCACTTCTTCCAGGAGGGCCTCGTTTTCAAGGACGCAGCCCGAGACGGCCTCGGCGGCCGCTCTCGCCTCATCTTGTATGATCTTCTTCCTCCTGTCCGGGTCCACGATGACGAATCGTTCTTCTGTTTTTTTAAGGTAGTCTTCAAACCCCCCGACCTTGAACGGCTCCGGGGCCATGAACCGGTGGCCGCGGCTTGTGTCGGAGCTTGTTATGTTCTCTATCGAAAAGGGGATGACCTCGCCCCCGAAGAGGACCAGTATCCAGTGAATCGGCCTCGCGAAACGCAGATCCAGATCCATCCAGCGCATCGATTTTCGGAAGGGAATGGACAGGATGAATCGCGGCAGGAGGCCCTTCAGAATATCGAAAGTGTCTTCGCCAATGATCTTTTTTCGCGCGCAGATCTGCTTTCCCTTGGGCGTTTCTACTATTTCCAGCTCGGAGACCTTTATCCCCTGTCCCCGGGCGAATCCGATGGCCGCCTTCGTGGGGCTGCCCCCTTCGTCGAAGGCCACGGCCGTTGAAGGCCCCATCTTCTCCAGGACTTGATCCTCCTGTCTTTCCTCCACATCCTCGACCGACAGGAGAAGCCTTCTCGGTGTGCCCATGGTTCGTATGCGACCGTGGCCGATACGGTTTTCGGAAAGCTCCCCGGTGATGATCTTCTCCATATCCTTCAGCGCCTTCGGGAGGAAGGCGGCCGGGATCTCTTCCGTTCCTATCTCCAACAACAATTCCTTTGCCATGAGAACAATAACTCCTCTGTTAACTCCTGTTAAACTTTCCCATCAGGGGATATCTCATCTCTTCCCTCTGCCGGGAGTACCCTTCTGCGCTGAGACGGGCGAGGTTCCTCACCCTGCCGATGTAGCTTGTGCGTTCATTGACGCTTATGGCGCCCCGCGCGTCCAGGATATTGAATACGTGCGAACATTTCAGACAGTAGTCGTACGTGGGAAGGACGAGGCCCTTCTCCGCGGTCTTGATCGATTCCGCCTCGTACATATCGAAGAGTTTTCTGAGCATGTCGGTGTCGGCCTCTTCGAACTGGTAGGTGGAAAATTCCACTTCGCCCCGGTGATGGACGTCTCCGTATGTTATCCCGTGCCCCCACTCCAGGTCGTATACGTTGTCGATCTCCTGGAGGTACATGGCGATCCGTTCTATTCCGTATGTTATCTCGACGCATATGGGGTTTAGGTCTATGCCGCCGACCTGCTGGAAGTAGGTGAATTGTGTAATCTCCATGCCGTCGAGCCAGACCTCCCAGCCCAGGCCCCAGGCACCGAGGGTGGGGGATTCCCAGTCGTCCTCAACGAATCGTATATCGTGATCCAGGGGGTCGATGCCGAAGCTCTTCAGAGAATTAAGATACAGATCCTGTATATCGAGAGGGGAGGGCTTCATGATTACCTGGTACTGGTAATAGTGCTGCAGGCGGTTCGGGTTTTCTCCGTATCTGCCGTCCGTTGGCCTGCGCGAGGGTTCCACGTAGGCGACATTCCACGGTTCCGGTCCGAGCGCCCTGAGAAACGTTGCCGGATTGAAGGTGCCGGCGCCCACCTCTATATCATAGGGCTGCTGTACGATGCATCCCTGATCGGCCCAGTACTTTCCCAGGGCGAATATCAGTTCCTGAAAGGTCACGATCACCTCCTTGGGCTACGGTATTTGAACGAGGGGACGCTATCATCAAGGGGGGGAGACTGTCAAGGCGGAATCGAGTTCCGAGCTTCGTGGAACTGGGTCATATCATTCCGCTGATTTCATCCAGAACGCGCAGGGACTTCGGTTCTTTTCCGAGGATATACCGTATAAAGTGTCTGAGGATATGGCTGCTTTCCCTCAGGGCATTCTCCGACAGGATCAGACGGGGTATCCGGTCCGTTTCGATCTTCTTTCCCATCAGGAGCGTTTTGATGGTCCCGGTGGATACGGGGATGCAGTCCTGATCGCCCCGGCCACACTGCGAACAACGTATGCCGCCCCTCGCCGCATCAAAGAAGGTGGTATCGATTTCATCAAAGGGCGTGTTGCAGAGGATGCATCTCTCCAGTACCGGCTCGTATCCCGAGAGCTTGAGCAGGCGCAGTTCGAAGAATCTCGTTGTCTCCTCCAGGCCGTTCCCCCCCTCCAGAAGCCCCAGAAAGCCCTCCAGGAGGTGGAAGATGCCGGTGCTCCTCTTGCCTTCCGCCGTGAAGCGGTCGGCGAGTTCGATCAGATATGAAGCGGCCATGGTTCTTCCCAGATCAGCCCTGATCTGCGGATAGTGGTTGATGACGTCGCAATTCTCTATGATGGCGAGGCTGTTTTCATCCCTTCTGGAGAAGAGGATCATGGAATGAGAGAAGGGTTCTATGGCGTTGGAGAACCTCTTCCTGCTCCGCCGGGCCCCTTTGGCGATCCCCTTGAGCTTGCCGAATTCTCTGGTGAAGAAGGTGACGATCCGGTCGGATTCCCCGTAGTTGAGGAAATGGATGACAAAAGCCGGTGTCTTGAGGGGAGGCTTTCTCATACCAGCAATTTTAGAAATATGGTTGCAAGACCCAGGAAGGAGAGATACCCGAACGCGTCCGTGAAGGCGGTCACGAAGATGTTCGATCCCAGGGCGGGATCGGCCTTCAGCCACTTCAGACTCAGCGGGATCAATGTCCCTATGAGGGTGCCCGCGAACACATTGATTATCATGGCGAGGCCGAGAACCACTCCCAGGACGGGCATCCCCTTCCAGAGATATGCTATGACGCCGATGACGACGCCTACCGCCAGGCCGTTGACAATCCCCACGATAATCTGTTTATAGAACGCCTTCTTTGCGTTCTCGAAGGTGACTTCGCCGAGGGCCAACCCCCTGACGATCAGGATGAGCGTCTGATTGCCGGCGTTTCCGCCGAGGGCTGCCACCACCGGCATGAAAACGGCGAGGGCGATTACCACCCGTATGGTGTTCTGAAAGAAACCGATAACCAGCACCGATGCGAGGGCCGTCAGGAGATTGAGGTACAGCCAGGGGAGCCTCTTCTTGATGGATTCTATCGGCTCGTTAAAGACGTTGTCATTCTCATGCAGACCGGCTATGCGGTAGATGTCCTCCGAAGACTCCTCCTCCATGACATCGACGATATCATCGATCGTGATCCGGCCCAGGAGGTGATTGCCACGATCAACAACAGGGAGGGAGACGAGGTCATATTTCTCGAACATCCGCGCGACCTCTTCCTGGTCGACGTCTGTCTGAACACTGGGTATGGTCTTGTCGATGGCTTCGATGGCCGGGCTGTGGCGCTTGGACGTGATCAGTTTCTGCAGGGGGATGGCGCCGATGAGGACATTGTCCCTGTCCACGACAAACACGTTATATACGTCTTCGATATCGTCCGATGCCTGCACCACGGCATTCAGGGCGCTGTTGATCGTGGAATCTGAGGAAACTGAGACCAGCTCCGACTGCATGATGCCGCCGGCCGTGTCCTCCCCGTATTTCAGGAGTTTCTTGAGATCCTGCGATTCTTCGGGCTCTATCGCGGCAAGGATGGCCCTCGCCTGAGCTTCGGGGAGCTCGGCGATGACGTCCGCCGCATCATCCGAGTCCATTTCGTCGATGATCTCGGTAAGCTTTTTGTGCGATATGTCTTCAAGGATCTGCTCACGGGAGGCATCACTCAGTTCGGGAATAACATCGGATGCCTTTTCCACTTCGAGGAGGGAAAAGAGGCGTATCTTTTCCTGTTCCTCGAGGTTGTCGATAAGGTCGGCGATGTCGGCGGGATGGAGTTCCGAGAACAGGTCGATGATATCGAATTCCCTGTTCAGCCGGATCCACTCCTCCAGTTGGCTGAGGTACCTGATCTCCTCTTTTCTCCGGTTTTTCATGATACGCACCCGTTGGCAAATCAAAGCGGTTTTACTACCACGTCTTAGAGGACAGGACAAGGGCGAAATGGAAAAGAAACTCTCCGCTGCCGGCTCGACGCCGGGGGAACATGTCTCTGGCGATGTGAAATCTGTGAAGAGAGGCAGTGTGAACTTTTTTAAATCTAGGTCTCCACCCCGGGCTCCGCGTACTTGACATCTCCGCCTACTATGGTCATGATCGCTTTCCCCGTGAGGTCCCAGCCGTGGAAGGGGCAGTTGCGTCCCTTTGAGCGGAATGTGCCAGCGTCAACCGTCCATACCTTATCCAGATCGATGACGGTGATGTCGGCATCGCAGCCCGGCGCAAGAGAACCTTTCGGTATCTTCAGTATACGTGCGGGCTGTACGCTCATCTTTTCGATCAGTTGCTGTATGGTGAGGATGCCTTCATGCACCAGTTTCAGGCAGACGGAGAGTGATGTCTCCAATCCGATGATACCGTTTGCGGCGTACACGAATTCGACATCCTTTTCAACGGATGAATGAGGGGCATGATCACTGGCTATCGCGTCGATCGTGCCGTCCCTCAGCCCCTCTTTTATCGCTTCGAGATCATCCGCGCCTCTCAGGGGCGGGTACATCTTGAAGTGTGTGGAGAAACCCCTCAGCGCCTCATCCGTCAGCGTGAAGTAGTGAGGGGCCGTCTCAGCCGTTACGCTGACTCCCGCTGCCTTGGCCTCTCTGACGGCCTGGACGGAGCCGGCCGTGCTCACGTGGGCGATGTGCAGCCGGGTCCTTGTGAAACGGGCAAGAGCTATATCCCTCGCCACCATTATGTCTTCCGCGATACCCGGAATTCCGGGGAGACCCAGTTGCGTGGATACGAACCCTTCATGCATCAGGCCGCCAGGCGACAGGCTCCGGTCCTCACAGTGTGATATCACGGGCATATCGAAGGCAGAGGCGTACTCGAGGGCGCGTCTCATCAGCCCGCTGTCTGCAACCGGATTTCCATCGTCGGAAAAGGCCACGGCCCCGGCGCTTTTGAGTTCACCGAATTCCGTGAGGGCCGTTCCGGCCTGTCCCTTGCTGATCGCCGCGACGGGGTATACCTGTGCCAGTGCGGCAAGGCGTGCCTGTTTGAGTATGAATTCCGTCACGGAACGGTTGTCATTGACCGGGTCGGTGTTCGCCATGCAGGCTATGGAGGTAAACCCCCCGGCCACGGCGGCTTCGCTCCCCGTCCTCACCGTCTCCTTGTACTCAAAGCCCGGTTCGCGCAGGTGGGTATGCATATCGATCAGACCGGGTGTAATTATTGTATCCTCCAGGTCAACGATCCGCAGATCATCGCCTGCATCCGCCTTCGAAAAGGAGATGCCCTTTTCAATTCGGGATACCTTCCCGTCTTCTATCAGGATATCCGTGACCGTATCCATGCCCTGCGAGGGGTCTATAACCCTCCCGCCTTTGAGTAACAGCTTCATTTCGCTCCTCCTGACAAGAGATAGAGAAGGGCCATCCTCACGGCAACGCCGTTGGTAACCTGGTCGAGGATAACGGAAGAGGGCCCGTCGGCTATCTCGGGGGTGATTTCGACCCCCCTGTTTATCGGTCCCGGATGCATGACGATCACGTCGTTCTTTGCCAGTTTGATGTTGTCCCGGTTCAGAGAAAAATGCTGTGCGTATTCGCGGAGAGAGGGGAAGAGGTTCTTCTCCTGTCTCTCAAGCTGCATGCGGAGCATCATGACAACATCCGCATCCTGCAGGGCATCTTTCATGGCATAACAGACCTCGACTCCCATCCGCTCTATCTCCCTCGGTATCATCATTGCCGGGCCGCATATCACCACCTTCGCGCCCATTTTCGTGAGGCCGTATATATTGGAACGCGCAACTCTGCTGTGCGTTATATCGCCGACGATGGCGACCTTGAGGCCTTCTATCGAACCCTTCTTCTCCCGGATGGTGAGCATGTCGAGGAGGGCCTGGGTGGGGTGTTCATGTGCCCCGTCTCCCGCGTTGATGATGGATTGTTTCAGCAGACCGGCGAGGATGTGTGCCGCGCCGGCGGCGCTATGACGGATTACTATGATATCCGGATTCATGGATTCCAGGTTGCGTGCGGTGTCAATGAGTGTCTCCCCCTTCACCACGCTGCTTGTGGATGCGGAGATGTTTATCGTATCCGCGCTGAGTCTCTTTGCCGCGATCTCAAAGGATGTCCGTGTCCTGGTGCTTGCCTCGAAGAAGAGGGTAATAACCGTTTTCCCCCTCAGAGTGGGGACCTTCTTGATAGTCCTGGTCGATATCTCCTTGAAGGATTCAGCGGTGTTGAGTATAAGATCGATCTCTTCCCGCGAAAGATCCCGTATCCCAAGCATGTCTTTTCTCGATAGTTTCATGGTGTCTTTCAGCCTCCGGCCGGACAGGGATACCTCCGTCTGTCGCCCTTGTGGGTGCCTGCCTCCCTCCCTTTATACCCGTGGGCACATGGTTACCTGTAGGCACACTCTGTTAACCCTCTTCAATGACGACCTCGTCCCCGCTGCTGTTGTCTGTGAGATTAACGCTGATATTTTCCCACAGCGATGAGGGAAGGGTTTCACCTATGAAATCGGCCCTGATCGGGAGTTCCCTGTGTCCCCTGTCGATAAGCACGGCAAGCTGTATCCGTTCAGGCCTTCCAAAGTCCATAAGCGCGTCCATGGCGGCCCGTATAGTCCTCCCGGTAAAGAGGACATCGTCTACCAGGACGACCCTCTTGTGATCAAGGGGGAAGGGGATATATGTTCCTTCAATTGCCGGTCTTCTGCCTGTCGTCAGGACGTCATCCCGGTAGAGCGTTATGTCGAGTGTTCCCGACATGGTCTCGGTTCCTTCAATGGCGGATATCTTTTTACAGAGCCTCTCCGCCAGGGATACCCCGCCCCTTCGTATGCCGATGATAATAAGGTTGTCCGTACCCTTGTTTCGTTCCAGTATTTCGTGGGCTATTCTCGTAAGGGACCGTTCAATACCCTCCGCATCCATAACCACCTTTTTCTTTTTCATGTCTGCTATCCCTTAACCTGTCAGGCAGATAAAACGGCCCTGGTCACTTTCAAAGTTATAATCCACAGAGAGGGTTTGTTCAAAAAAAAGGCCCTCCCACAAAAATGAGAAGGCCTTCTGGCACCTTTTTCGTTAAATCATCCAAAAGCATCGAAAACCCTTTTCGTTACATTATATCCGCTCGGCCCGCTTTATTTACCAGTGTTTATATCTCGTGTCAAGAGGTTTCAGTGAAGAATACGGCCCATCCTGCTCCACCTGATATCTTTGTTATCCTTATCCCAGGACCAGTATATGATAAAGGCCTTGCCCAGGACGTCTTTCAGGTCTACAAATCCCCAGAACCTGCTGTCGTAGCTCTGATCCCTGTTGTCTCCCATAACGAATATATGTCCGGCCGAGACCGTGACGGGCCCGAAATTGTCGCGCGGCTGAATTGACGCCGGAAAGAGCAGAGTGTCGGCATACACGCCGTGGCCGTCATCGTAGGGAGAGCCATTCAGGTATATCTTTTTATTCCGTATCTCGATCGTGTCTCCCGCCACACCTACAACCCTCTTTATAAAATCCTTTGACCGGTCTACCGGATATATAAAGACGACGATGTCACCCCTCTTCGGGTCATCGATGGATACCAGCGTTTTCCGCATGAAGGGGATCTTTATGCCGTAGGTGAATTTGTTGACGAGCAGGTGGTCTCCTATCTGGAGAGTAGGTTTCATCGAGCCGGAGGGTATTTTGAACGCCTGAACGGCGAAGGTCCTGATAAAGAGAGCTATGAGTATTGCTATGATGATCGCTTCAGCGTATTCTCTGATTACGCCCTTTCCGCTTTTCCCCATAATAGTCTCTGCTCCAGATCTGTTTTTTGAAAGGCCCGGTTTCTTCTAGAATGTTCAGAAATAGATCGCCGACATCGTTATCACAATCATCACTACTGCCAAAGACCCCTTGACCAGTACCCCGGCAATCCTCCCTATCAGAGCGCCGTATCCCGCTCTGAGGGCCGGTTTCAGCTTCTGTTGCTCAAGATACTCTCCCAGGAAGGCCCCGGCAAAGCCCCCGAGAAAGGCGCCGATTACGGCACCCAACCCCAACATGATCGGAATCATCACGATGGCCCCTATGATTCCCCCGATGATAGACAATACCACCCCTGTCTTTGACGAACCGTATTTCCTGGCGCCGGCGACGCCCATGAGGAAATCCACAGCCTCCGCCAGGATTGAAATAAAGACAAGCGCGATAATGATCTTAAAACCAATCTTCTCGAATCCGGTTATCAGGGAGTAGATGACAACATCCCCCAGGATCAGAAACGTTCCCGGAAAACCGAATATGATCGAAAAGATTCCAACAAACAGTATAACAACAAATATTGTAAACCCGGTTGCTTCGAGGAGAGGCAAATTATTGTTTCCTCTTTTCCTTTGAAGGGCTGAGGGTTTCCCAGACCAGAACCGTGGGGCTGGCCACAAATATGGAGGAATAGGTCCCGACGACTATTCCTACAAGGAGGGCGAAGGCAAAGTCATGAATAACCGCCCCGCCCAGGAAAAACAGGGCAACCACAACAAGCAGGGTTGTCGCCGATGTCAGGACCGTCCTGCTCAGTACCTGGTTTATGCTCGCGTTGACGAGCTCTTTCAGGGGCTGCTTCCGTGCCCCTTTGATGTTTTCCCGCATCCTGTCATATACGACGATGGTGTCATTGAGGGAATAGCCTATGATCGTGAGCAGGGCCGCAATGATGGGGAGGGTAAACTCCTTGCCCAGGAGGGAAAAGACCCCGACGGTGATGACGACGTCGTGGATGAGGGCTACAATTGCCCCGACGGCATAGCGCAGCTCAAATCTCCAGGTAACATAGATCAGTATCCCTATCACCGCATACAGCATGGCCAGCAGACCTTTTTCTCTCAGGTCCTTGCCCACCTTCGGTCCCACGACCTCAACCCTCCGTATCTCGAAACCTTCCTTGCCGTACGATGTGCTGAGTGCCTCCGTGATCCTGTTTGACAGCCCCTCGAGTGCGGAGCTGGATTTTTCAGTCTTGATCAGGAATTCCTTGTTGTCCTGGTATCCAAAGCGCTGGATGACGCTGTTTCCGAGATCGACGGTCTTGAGGGCACCCCGTATGCCCTCCGCATCTGTGTCCTGGGAAAATTTTATCTGTACAAGGGTTCCACCGGCAAAATCTATGCCCAGATTGGGTCCGCCATGCAGCAGGAGGGATAGTATGCTGACGATTATCGCAATCAATGAGGCTGCAAAAGCGATTTTCATCTTTCCGATAATGTCAATATTTATTCCGGGCCGTATAATTTCCATCAATGTCTCCGATCCTGTCTGGATTCTTGATCCGTGTTATATGCTTATTCTCTTGATATTTCTATCCCATATGAAATAGTCGTAGATGATTCTCGTTACAAAGATGGCGGTAAACATGCTGCATACGATACCGATGCTGAGCGTGATCGCGAACCCCTTGACGGGTCCCGTCCCGAACTGAAAGAGCACCAGGGCGGCGATAAGCGTGGTAACGTTTGCGTCGATGATGGTGATCAGGGCCTTCGAGTATCCCCCCGCCACAGACGCCCGGGGGGACTTGCCCAGTCTCAACTCTTCCCGGATTCTCTCGAATATGAGGACATTTGCGTCCACTGCCATGCCTATGGTCAGTACGATGCCCGCGATCCCGGGAAGGGTAAGAGTTGCCCTGAATGCGGCAAGTGTACCCAGAATCAGGAGTATGTTCAGGAAGAGCGCGATATCGGCGACGATCCCGGACATATTGTAGTACATCAGCATGAACAGGATAACCAGTATGCTCCCCACAATGATAGAGAGTATTCCCTTGTCTATGGAGTCCTGGCCGAGGGAGGGGCCCACGGTCCTCTGCTCTAGTATTCTGACGGGGGCCGGCAGGGCGCCTGCCCTCAGGACGATGGCCAGGTCGTGGGCCTCGTCCATGGTGAAGCTCCCGGTAATCTGGGCGTTGCCCCCCGAGATCCTCTCCTGTATGACGGGTGCGGAATGGACCACGCCGTCCAGGACGATTGCCAGTCGTTTCTTGACATTCTGCCCCGTTATCCGGTCAAAATCCTTTGCTCCCTGGGAATCGAATTTCAGAGAAACATACGGCTCACCGAACCGGTTGCTGATGGTCACCTTGGCGTCCTCCAGGGCTGCGCCTGTCAGGAGGGTCTTTCTCTTGAGCAGATACGGTATCTTTGTCCTTCGTCCCGTTTCCCTCTCTACCTTATACCCATAACCTATGATGTCACCGTCGGGGACCTTGCCGCTCAGCGCCTCATCCAGGCTGTTCTCCTCGTCCAGGAGCTTGAATTCCAGGAGGGCCGTCTTCCCGATCAGGCTTATGGCCCTCTGCGGGTCCTTGATCCCGGGGAGTTGGATCAGTATGCGGGCCTTTCCCTGGGGGATTATTTCAGGCTCGGAGACGCCGAACTCGTCCACCCTGTTTCGTATCGTCTCAAGGCTCTGCTCCACGGCGAACTTTTCTATCGCTTCGATCTGCTTGTCCTGTATCTTCAGCCAGATCTTTTCTCTTCCGTCAACTACTTCAGAAGACCTGATCTCGATGCTGGGAAAATCGTCCTTGAGCACCTTTTCAAATTGCGTGCGTGCCCCCCTGTCGGACAGTTCAAGGGTTGTGAAGATCCCCCCCTCCCGGTCCAGATGTTTGAACCGGATCCTCTTTTCCATGAGGACATCCTTCAGGTCGTTCGATAAACGTTCCATGGCGCTCTCGATCGCCTTTTCGGTTTCCACTTCCAGGACCAGGTGCATTCCCCCCTGGAGATCGAGACCCAGGTGGATCTTGTCCGTGTTGTCCTTCCAGATGGAGGGAAGATTCTGCGTTATCGAGGGCATAAGAAAGAATAGTGCGGTTGCAACGATGACAAGCGTTGCAATGCCCCGTGCCTTGATGTTTTTGTCAGACATGTGAGTTCCT
>CAZNBR010000058.1:0-11924 GCA_964571315.1 uncultured Syntrophaceae bacterium | reverse complement strand
TTACTGGTGGGCCGTACCGGATTTGAACCGGTGACCAACTGATTAAAAGTCAGCTGCTCTACCGAACTGAGCTAACGGCCCCTGATCCCGTTGCGACAAGCGCTGCTACCTAACAAGAAGAGTTTTTAATTGCAAGAAGAAAATGACGGCCCGGTTGTCAAGACGGGGGTATTATGGTAAAGAGTATCCCCGCCGGAGCGGCTATCATATACTGTTGTTCGGATGTGTTGAATATGCACGATATATTAAAAAAAGTCCAGGTCAATATGCCCTTTCAGATGCTGATCGATGAGTATCTTGATATAATCCTTAAAGAGGGGATCAATCCGGAGATCGGACTGGATTGCTTCGCTCTCGACCGTTTCAGCCGGAATGAATTTTGTGACGTGGCGGATGCCATTCACGGCGCGGGTCTGTCCGTTACGCTGCACGCCCCCTTTTTCGATCTGAGACCCGGCGCTCTGGACCGGAAGGTACGAGAGGTGACCGTTGAACGTCTCAGGCAGGTCTTTGATCTGGTGCCCTGTTTCAGACCACGGTCCGTCGTCTGTCACGCCGCCTTTGATGAGAGATACTATGTCTCCCACGAGGAGCAGTGGCTGGAAAACAGCAGGGACACATGGAGTGGTTTTATGGAAACAGCCGCCGAGGCGGGGACAAAGGTGGCACTCGAAAATGTGTATGAGAACAGTTCGAAATCTCTCGGCCTCCTGCTGGACGCATTCCGGGGGTCGCGGAATATCTGCTTCTGTTTTGATACCGGCCACTTCAACGCCTTTTCCCGATCGAGCCTTGAAGAGTGGATGGGTGTCCTCGGTTCCCGGATCGGCCAGGTACACCTCCACGACAACCATGCCAGTGCCGATGAGCACCTGCCGGTGGGGGAGGGAACCTTCCCCTTTCAGCGGTTTTTTGAGTTGCTGAAAAAGAGAGGCACCCGGCCGATAATGACGCTGGAACCGCACACACAGGAAGATCTGTGGCGCACACTGGAAAATATCAGGCGTATGGGGTTGCTGGATTAGGTGAATAGCTGTGCTCAGATATGTCCTTAAACGATTGCTGCTCATGGTGCCGCTCCTCGTGGGGATTACGATCGTCTGTTTTGTCGTTATCCACCTGGCCCCCGGTTCTCCCACCGATCTGCAGACAGATCTGAACCCGAGGGTCTCCGCGGAGGCAAAGGCGCGCCTGCAGTCCATGTACGACCTTGATAAGCCCATTTACACACAGTATCTGCTGTGGGTCGGGAGGCTTGCGACCCTTGACCTGGGACAGTCCTTTTCGACCGATCACCGGCCGGTCATGGACAAGATAGCGGAGAGGATACCGATCACCATCATCATCAATGTCCTTTCGATGATCCTGATCATCCTGATCGCTATCCCCATAGGTGTCCTGTCCGCGGTGCGTCAGAACTCTCTCTTTGACAAGGTGACGGCAGTGATTGTGTTTATCGGATTTGCCGTCCCTACCTTCTGGCTCGCACTCCTTCTGATGATACTGTTCGGGGTCGACCTGGGCTGGCTTCCCATATCGGGTATCCGGTCCCTGAATTACGAGTATCTCTCTCCCCTCGCCGCCGCTGTTGACCTGCTGAAGCATCTGATATTACCGGTACTGCTCTCCGCTTTCGGTGGGCTTGCGGGACTTTCCCGATACATGAGGTCCAATATGCTGGAGGTGATCAGGCAGGATTATATAACCACGGCGAGGGCCAAGGGACTCAGCGAACGGGTCGTTATCTATAAACACGCGCTAAGGAACGCGCTCCTTCCGGTAATCACGATCCTGGGCCTCTCCATCCCGGGCTTGATCGGCGGGAGCGTCATCTTCGAGACGATATTCGCCATACCGGGGATGGGGCAGTTGTTCTACATGTCCGTCATGTCGCGGGATTATCCCGCGGTCATGGGGATACTGTTCATCGGGGCGGTCCTTACCCTGATCGGCAACCTGGTGGCCGATATCTCGTATGCCGTAGCGGACCCGCGGATACGGGTCGCGTAACGTTTTTCGTATGGGGAACTGCATCAGACGATGAAAACAGATTTCTGGTACAGATTTTTCAGGAACCGAATGGCGGTGGCGGGGGGGGTAGTGGTCCTCCTTCTCTTCGTTGTTTCCCTGCTTGCGTCCTGGATCTCCCCCTATGACCCGAATGAGATAAACTTGAATCAGGTATTGGTGCATCCCTCCCTCGCTCATCTTTTCGGGACGGATCAACTGGGGCGTGATGTCCTGAGCCGGATAATATGGGGTGCCGGTATATCGTTGAAGGTGGGATTTGTGGCGACCGGGTTTTCCCTGTTGATCGGGGTCATCCTGGGCGCACTTGCCGGATATTACGGGAGGTGGGTGGATGCGGTGATTATGCGCTTCGTCGATATTATGCTCTGTTTTCCGGCGTTTTTCCTGATACTCGCCGTGATCGCCATCCTGGAACCGTCGATCTGGAATATCATGATCGTGATAGGCCTGACCGGCTGGATGGGGATCACCCGTCTGGTGAGGGCCGACTTTATTTCCCTCAGGGAGAGGGATTTTGTACAGGCGGCCCGTGCCATAGGCGCCGGTGATCTGCGCATCATATTCAGGCATATCCTCCCCAACGCCATGGCCTCCGTCCTGGTGGCCGCCACCCTTGGTGTTGCGGGCGCCATACTGACGGAATCCGCGCTCAGCTTCCTGGGGATAGGCGTGCAGCCCCCCACGCCGAGCTGGGGAAATATTCTCACGGCGGGGAAAAATAATATCGATATCGCTTGGTGGCTCTCGCTCTATCCGGGACTTGCGATCCTGATAACCGTGTTAGGGTACAACCTGTTGGGGGAGGGAATACGAGATTCCCTCGACCCGCGATTGAGATAGCATAGCCCTTTAGTCCTTATAATTGTAAAGTTTTTGCAAAAATGGCAAAAGAATTAAAAACGATCACGAAACCACGAAAAGAGAGAAAGCACGAAATCAAATCTTATTTTTCGTGTTTTCGTAACTTCGTGCTTTCGTGATAAAAATATAGCTTGTTTGGTTCCGGCTTGTCCGGGTACAGGGAAGGGAATGTAGATGCTGGTTGATTCTCACGCTCATCTTGAGATGGATGAATTTGACGGTGACAGAGAGGCTGTCATACGAAGGGCACAGGAGAGTGGTGTCGATTGTATCGTCACGGTAGGTGTGAACCTTGAGGACAGCCGGAAAGCAGTCGCCCTCGCCGAACGGTACGACACGATATATGCCTCTGTGGGGGTACATCCTCATGACGTCAAGGGTATAGATGAGACGACGTACGATCTGCTCAGGGAGTTGTCGGGAAGCGGCAAGGTCGTCGCCTACGGCGAGATAGGTCTGGATTTTTTCAGAAACCTTTCGCCGAAAGATTTACAGATACGGCGGTTCGGCGAACAGCTCGAACTGGCCGCAGAGCTGGGTCTTCCGGTGATTATCCACGACCGCGAGGCACACAGGGAGACCGTGGAGATGCTGAAGGGACGAAAAGGGGAACGCGGAGGCGTGATCCATTGTTTCTCGGGTGATTACGATATGGCCGCACGGTGTCTCGATATGGGGTTTTATATCTCGATGCCCGGAACGATAACATACAGGAAATCCGAAATGCTCGGAGACGTCGTCAGGAAGATTCCCCTGGACAGACTGTTGGTGGAGACGGATTGTCCCTTCCTCTCGCCCGAACCGAAGAGGGGGAAGAGGAACGAACCGGCTTACGTGGCCTACATCGCGCGCAGGATTGCCCAGATAAAGGATCTTTCCTTTGAAGAGGTGGAGAGGATGACGTCCCAAAACGCCAGAGATGTGTTTGGAATAAAGGCCGAAACCTTGTAAGGAAGCAAGGCTCGGGGAATCCCTGTCCGGTCAGAAATTGAACCCGACCTCTTGACGGAGGCATACCTGTTTAATTGAGTCTTTAAAGAAGGGTGCCTGTTTTTCAGGCATAGGATATGGACCAAAAATGACCCCCGTAGCGGGGATAATGTCGTCCAGTTTCTGATATAAAAATAAAATGGAGGAGGATATAAAATGAGGAATAATCCGGTTATGGTTTTACGTTAGTTGGTAGTAGAAAAAGTAATTGGAGATGCTCGGAATTTTTCCTTGACACATCAATTCAAGCTTTGTTATACGTCTCAAAACTCTGGTACTGATACCCTGGGGGGGGGATCTAAGCCATTCTATATATACCAACCACTTGATTAGTCCTAAAAGAACAACACGTTGATGTAAGTTGCGAGATGTGAGTTGCGATCTCTAATATACCAGATGGATAATGTAAGCCAAGGCGGTGTGGCATGGCCCACCACGCGGTTTATGCGTACCGATCTTCAAGCGTGAACGTGGTGGCCAGCCAGTAAGATTTCAGAATACCTCTGGAAAGGAGTCGAGAATTCATGCTTGACACGATTTTGTTTGTTCTGTTTTTCGGGTTTTTGATGGGAGCCGTCTATCTGCTCATTGCGCTGGGATTTTCTCTTATCTGCGGCGTTCTGAGGATCTTTCATCTCGGCTACGCCTATCTCTTCCCCCTCACGATTTACGGCACCTGGTTTTTTATGAGCGAGTTGGGTCTTCCCCTGATCCCCTCCATTGTAGGGATGGTCGTGGTTCAGCTCATTGTGTCCTATCTCATCTATACCTTCATGGTTAAACGGTATATGGATGATGAGATGACGCTGCTGACGGGACTTCTTCTGGTTGCCCTTATCGTCGATCAGTTGGCCGCGTGGCGCTATCCGATTCAGGAGGGAGTCTATCTCAATACGACGTTGTCGGACGGCATCTGGCAGCTTGGTCTCGCCGTAGCCCCGAGACAACTCATCCTGGCATCGGTAATCGCCCTTGTCATGACGGGCCTTTTCGCCCTTTTCTTTATCAAGACGAAAGCGGGCCTCGCCGTCAGGGCCCTGTCCCAGGACATCCTGAATTCCAGGTTTGTGGGGCTTAACGTTGAAAAACTGTATACCTTAACCATGATGCTTGTTCTGATACCGGTCATCGTCGCCACGCTTCTCATAGCACCGATCTGGACCGTGGAACCGGCTATGGGCTGGCAGTACATGACCACTGCGATCCTGATCGCCGTGCTGGGGGGGCTTGGAAATATCAAAGGCACCATCATCGCGGCCTTTCTGATCGGTTTTGACCACGCGCTTATGTGTTTTGTGGTGGGTGAACCGCGGTTTATGAACCTGTCGGCTCTGGTCCTGGTTATGGTGATCCTGATAGTACGACCCCAAGGAATAGCGAGGAGTGAATCATTATGGTAGACGTTGAAATCAAAAGAGATCGAATCGTTATTCGGTGGAAGGGGAAAAAGTGGGATTGGATGATCGAGCCCCGGTACTGGCGGAACAGCATCTACTGGACGATTGCCCTGATCCTGTTTCCGGCGCTCGCCTATTTCTTCAGCCCCGGACTTGTCAATACGATGGTATCGGCCAATATCTACGCGGCCATCGCTATTCCCCTGGCCCTGATGACCGTCGGAACGGGACGGATCAACTTCGGTCCCAATTTCTATATCGGTGTCGGGGGTTATGTGGCGGCACTTCTCAGCATCCACATGGGATGGGGGCCGTGGGCGACCCTTCCCGTCGCGATTTTTATGTCCGCGTTTTTCGCGCTTATTTTCAGCCCTCTGGTAATCATGGCCAAGGGTCTGTATTACGTGCTTCTGACACTGCTCCTCCCACTCGTGTTTCTGGAGGTTACGTTCATATACACGGGGATCTTCAAGGGGGACGTGGGGCTCTTCGGCATCGGTCTGCTGGTCAACTTCGGCAGTGCCAAACTCAACTTCCTTGCTGCCGCCTACATATCGGCCGGCATCATGCTCCTCTTCCTGCTGATCTCCAATAAGATCATGAAATCGCGGTACGGTCTGATTATGGCGGCCATCAACGACGATGAAGAGGTGGCTCAGGGCATCGGGGTCAATATCAATATGGTAAAGATCCTTACCTTTGTCGGTGCCTCCGCGATGATCGGCGTGATGGGATGGTTTATGTCCCATTACTTCGGGACCTTCTCGGGTATTACCTACCTGCCCATGACCTATATGCTCAAGATTCTCCTGGTCTTCATGGTGGGAGGCCGCGCACAGGTCTTCGGATGCGTTGCCGGCGGTTACTTTGTCGCTTTTCTTGAGGAGTTCCTCATCAGGGTCATGGGGGATTTCCAGCCTGTTGCCTTCCCGATAATACTCCTGATTCTCCTTTTCGTGCTTCCGCGTGGAGAGGGGCTGTTCGGTCTTTACCGTAAACGGCACTACCGGGAATACATGCCACAAATTCATGTGCGGAGGTAAGAACACGATGTCGGAACTTCTAACATGCACAAATATAACCAAACGATTCGGCGGTCTTGTCGCGATCGATGACGTGAGCTTTTCTATCAAAAAGGGGGAGACTCTGGGATTTATCGGGCCCAACGGTGCGGGGAAATCCACGATGGTAAACGTCATGGGCGGATATCTGAAGGCGGATGCCGGCACGGTTGTCCTGGACGGGGTGGATCTCACCAAGATGCCCCCCCATAAGAGGGTCCATCAGGGGATTGCCCGGACCTATCAGATCCCACGGCCCTTTCCTGAATTGACGGCACTCATGAGCGTGATAACCGCTTCCCTGTGCGGAAAGAACCGGAAGAATCAGAGTTTTGAGGACGCGGCCGGTGATGCCACCCACTACCTTGAGTTTGTCGGTCTTTTCAGCAAGCGGAATATCTTGGCCAGGGATCTGACCTTTTTTGAGCTGCGGATGCTGGAACTTGCCCGCGCGCTTGCCACGACGCCGAAGGTCCTCTTTATCGACGAGGTCATGGCGGGACTCAATCCGGGAGAGGCAAGCTCAGCGGTCAAGATGGTTATCAAGGCGAAGGAGCAGTTCGCGCTGACGATTTTCTGGATCGAGCACGTTATGGCGGTTCTTGTCGAGGCGGCTGACCGGATCGTTGCAATCCAGTACGGTCAGAAGATAGCCGAAGGGACTCCCGATGAGGTTGTCAATAACGACACGGTAGTAGAGGCATACTTAGGTAAGGGGTGGAGGAATTATGCTTGAGGTAAAAAATCTGTGCGCATCCTACGGGAATCTTCCCGTACTACACGACGTCAGCTTTAGCATACGGCCTGACGAGATTGTGACCCTCCTGGGATCGAACGGGGCCGGCAAGAGTACGATCCTGAACGCCGTTCAGGGGATTATGAAGCCAACTTCAGGGACGATTGTATTCCAGGGCATTGATATTACCGGTCTGCCCCCTCACGAGATTGTCGAAAAAGGGGTCATTCACATTGCGGAGGGTCATCGGGTGTTTCCCTATCTGACGGTAAAGGAAAACCTTCTCATCGGGGCCTATCCGGGAGATGCCTGGAAGGACAGGCATGAGGCCATGGAATGGGTGGTGGAACTCTTCCCCATCCTGAAGTCTCGAGCCAACCAGGAGGCTCGGCTCCTCAGCGGCGGCGAGCAGCAGATGCTCAACATCGGCAGGGGACTTATGTCGCATCCCAAGTTCATCATGGTCGACGAACCGTCGGTCGGGCTCGCCCCGGTGATCGTGGATGGGGTCTTCGAGGCGCTGGGGAAGCTCAGGGAGCAGGGTATTACGATCCTTCTGCCCGAGCAGAACGCGCTCAGGGCTCTCCAACTGGCCGACAGGGGGTATGTGATCCAGGATGGAAAGGTTGTCATGGAAGGAAAATCCGAAGATCTCATGAAGAGCGATCTCGTGAGGAAGGCATATTTGGGGAGATAAATTATGGAAGATTATTTTTCGTATACTACGAAACTGTTCGATCCAGCCGGCGTCAATGAAAAGCCGGAGGTTTTTAAGGGCCTCAGGGTTCTGGATTTCACGCACGTGATCTTCGGCCCCACGGCGTCGAGAATTCTCGCTAACTATGGCGCCGAGGTAATAAAGCTGGAACTTCCCTTTTATGGAGACCTCTGGCGACCGGCCACCTACTGGGGGAGATACTGGAAACACTCAAACCCGATCTGGCACTTTGTTACCCAGAATAAATATTTTGTGTCCCTTGACCTGAAGCGTCCGGAGGCGAAGGAGTTGATCTACCGGATGGCGAAAGATGCCGACATCGTCCTTGAGAATTTTGCACCGGGGACCGCGGAGGCCTGGGGGGTCGGCTATTCGAGCCTCAGCAAGATCAACCCCAAGCTCATCTATCTGAGCTGCTCCACCTATGGTCAGTACGGCCCCATGCGCTACTTCCCGGGCTGGGACCTCCTCGCCCAGGCGGCCAGCGGGGTTCTGAGCCTGAACGGGTTCCCGGAAACGGAACGGTACTATAAGCTTCCCGACTATCTCGGTGATTTCGTTCCGGGGAATATGGCGGCCCTGGTCCTGTGCATGGCGATCTATTACCGGAACAAGTCTGGCACGGGACAGTACCTTGATCTCTCCCAGACGGATTCGATGATACGAACCCTCAGTCATTTTACCTATAAGAGCGCAACCGGTGAGACGCTGGGACGGACGGGCCATGCGGACCCCTCGATGGTTGCCGCATCTATCTTCAAGGCCCGCGACGGAAAATTCCTGGGGCTGGCCTGTGCCACCGAGAAACAGTTTGAAGCGCTCTGCAACGCGATGGGGAAGGAAGATCTTTTTATGGACAAGCGGTTTTCCGACTATCTTGAGGCCCTGAAAGAGGAAAACGCCGAGGCCCTGCGGGCCATTGTCGGTGACTGGATCAAGACGAAGGATTGCGATGAGATCGTAACCCTGGCCAATGATAAGGGCTTTGCCGCCGCCGAGGTTGCGACCGATAGGATGATTTGTGACGATGAATGGCGGCGGGAGCGCGGGAGCGTGATCCTTTTCAACGATGAGATGTATGGTGAACTAGCCATAGCCGGTCCCTCGGCGCTTCTGAGCAAAACCCCGGGGAGAACGAAGTGGCTGGCCCGTCCTCTCGGATATCACAACCGGCTCGTTCTGATGAAGTTCCTCGGTCTGAAGGAAGAGGAGATGGCCGCTCTCGAGGAGAAGAAGGTTATAGGCTCGTTCGATGACAGACCGGGACTGAAACCGCCGCTCTATTACAATCTTGATAAGGATCCCATCTATAACTACGGCAGAGAGGTCAAGAGATGAGCTTATTCAAAAAGAAAAGTAAAGAAAAGGTCTATACGCGATATTCGAGTGCTGGTGCGAATGTCTCGGTGTGGAAGGAAACGGTTGAAAAGCTCCAGACGCCCGAGGGACGACCCGAGGTTCTCGACGATATCATGGTCCTTGATGCCAGCTCGGCGAATTTCTCGGGGATCGTTGCCGCAAGCTTCTTTGCCGAATTCGGGGCGGATGTCATAAAGATTGAACCTGCCGGGGGAGATCCCTGCCGCAAGATGACGCCCTACGGCAGAAACGTCAAGGGTGTCGGTATCCCCTTCATGATGGAAGGGCGGAATAAACGGTACATGACCCTGGACCTCGAAAACAGCCCGGAGGATCGTGAGACCTTCGGCGCTCTGGCCCAGAAGGCGGCCGTTGTGATCGAAAGCTTTCCGGCGGGAAAGATGGACTCCTGGGGCATCGGATACCGGCAACTCTCCGAAAAGAATCCGGGTCTGGTGTACATTCCCATTACGCCGTACGGCCAGTATACGAAGAAGGCCAAGGAGTTTGTCAATTTCCCCGACACGGATATAACGACCCAGACCGGCTCCGGCCTGTCATCCCAGATCGGGGACTTTTCCACCGAACCGGAGCCTTACAACTGGCCGCTAAAGGCGGGCATGTGGATGGGGTGGTATGTCACGGGCCTCAGTGCGGCCCTGGGCGGGATGATGGCGCTCCTGTATCGTCAGGGCACCGGCGAGGGACAGATGGTCGACATAGCCGGTATGGATGCCTACTCATCGATGACCGGGTTTCCCGCCACCATCGGCTATACCTGGGATAAACCGCGGCCTCGGATCGGCGTGCTCGATTTCATTCTGTATCCTTACGGTCACTGGAAATGCAAGGATGGTCTGGTAGCGATCGCGGCGCCCAGGGATCACGATTTCCGCGCCCTGCTCAAGATTCTCCACAGGTGGGACCTTGAAGACGATTTCAAGTATACACCGGACCGCATCCCCGATATTATCGAGCAGGCGATGGAACTGCACAGTGAGATTGAGAAGGAAACGATGAAGTATACGGCCGACGAGCTGACCACCAAGGCGTTGACTTACGCCCTCAAGGCGGCGCGATCCAAATGGCGGGGAGGCGGTGTGCCTATTGTCATGAAGGTTATGACGCCTGAGCAGACGATGCAGAACCCACAATGGGCGATCCGTAAATCCTTTAAAGAGATTGAGGATGAGACGCTGGGGAAATTCGTTATCACGTCCGGATTTGTCAAGATGTCAGAATCACCTCCACAGATCAAGTGGGTTTCCTGTGATATAGGAAAAGATAACGAGTACGTAAAAACGAAATATCTCTAAGGTGCATAAGAAAACCGGGTTGTTGTACATTGGGCCTCGGGAATAAAGTAATCTTTACTGCCGGGTATTAGTGGAAGCGATAACCCCCCAACATTCTTGTTGGCAATACATTCACACTCCGGGGGAAAAAGTTAGTGGTGTCAGTTTTATCCTGCTGCGCGGCGGGCTTCGCCGTGGTGGAGCAACGTGTTGCGGAAGACGCGCCAAGGCGTCTTCCGTTTCGCCATTCAGGAAGTTCCACCAATAAATCATCCCATACCAATATGATGGTGGTAGGACGGTTGCCGGACAGGTGCCCCGATAGGGTGTCTTGAACCCCCCGATTTTCGCAGGGGTGTGCGTGGGGATAATCAAAAGAATAACATGCAACGATAGTTGCAACTATACAATAGAATAAAGGAGAGCCAATGGTAAAAAGATTCAGGTTTGGTTTGTTTGTTGTCGCAGCACTTGCACTGACGCTCTGTTTCGCGTCCACCGGGACGAGCGCCGCTCCGTCGAGAGAGCCGATCGTCATCGGTTACGCGGGGATGGTGCTTTCCCCGGGTACGAGGCCCTGCATGGCCATCCAGAAAATAGCGGTACAGGAGATCAACGAGGCGGGCGGGGTACTCGGACGGCCACTGAAGTACTTGATAGCCGACAACAAAGGTGCCACGTCGCTGACGGTCGAGGGTACACGTCGTCTGCTCCTCGAAGAGAAGGCAAAGTTCATCTTCGTCGAGGGGAGGACGGAGATCTGCCTGGCCGCTCAGGAGAATGCGGCGGCCATGTTCAAGGACTACCCGCACATCATGATATTCAACGGTCCCATGGGGATGGAGCTGACCGACCGGGTCGTCGACGAATACGAGAAGTACAGGTTCTGTTTCCGTGACTGGGATCCGGAGCCCTCACAGTACGCAATGATGAGATATTTCTTTAAAAACGCATGGCAGCAGCGTATGCCAGGGGGCATTCATAAACTGGCGATCCTCTGGGAGGACCTCGAGTGGACCAAGTCGTATCGCGAGGGAATCCCCTCCCTTGGCTTCCCCTCCTGGGAGGAGATGCTTGCGAAAGAATTCGGGATCGAAGTCGTCTACAGCAAGAAGGTCAAACCGCGGGGAACGATGTATCTGCCCCTCCTCCAGCAGATCGCCGGAACAGGGGCCCAGAATATCCTCTACGTGAGTTCCTGGTTCACCGACACGGAATCCTTCGCCAAGCAGTGGGCGGATTCGGCAGCGCGTGATATCCCCGTCGACCTTTACGGCGGTGTCGCACAGACGGCCGATTTCTGGAAGCTGACCGGCGGGAAGGCCCTGGGAATTACCACTTCCTTTACTGACTGTCTCCTCCCGCTGACGGAGAAGACCATCCCCTTCGTGGAGATGGCCAGGAAACATAACATTCCGACTCAGATTCACGTTCACCTCGCCTACGCGGACATCTACTTCATCAAGAAGGTAATCG
>CAZNBR010000057.1:0-12114 GCA_964571315.1 uncultured Syntrophaceae bacterium | reverse complement strand
CCCCCCCGGCAGGGGTGGCAGGCCCATATGGGACCGCTCGGGCAAATGGCCGCCCGATTGTGTGGCCGGGGATCTCCCCCCCCGGCTGGTTCGCCCCCCCGAGAACCAGTCCTCTCCTTCACCGGGGCCAAAGAAACCGTAGTCCTGCAGGGTAATTTCCACGGTATAGGTAAAGCAGTCGTATATCTCGCAGGCGTCGACATCCTCAACGGTAATGCCTGCCATTCGGAAGGCGGTTTCGCCAGCCAGCCGGGCACCTGTCGGTCCCGCCAGATAGGTCGCCTGCTGAAAATCCGTCGACGGATTATGCTGCCCCATCCCCATGATGGTGACAAGAGGGTGTTTGAGATCGCGCGCCCTCTCTGCTGACGTTATGATACATGCTCGGCCGCCGTCGTTGACCAGGCAGTTATCGGGGAGGCGGAAAGGTTCGACAAGCCACTTCGCGTTATAGTAGTCTTCATGTGTCATCGATTTATCGTGCATCACCGCTCGCGGATTGAGTTGTGCCCATTTGCGCTGTCCCACAGCGATATGTTTCCATGTGTCGGGTCCCGTATGAAACTCATGCATGGCACGTCGCGCGGCCATCGCGTACCCTGCGGTTGCACCGAAATGGCCAAAAACCGCTGTATCACTGCCCCTATCCATGAGCATACGGGACATGCTGTCTCCCGAGTGTGCATAGGAAAGAAGTACATACTTACAAAGACCTGATTCTAGCGCGCCAACTGCGTGCTGTATGTGGCTCCGTGATCAGTTGGCGTCCTGAGTCATATAGGTTGGCGCCAGGCCGAGGTGCTGCGCCACGAGATAGGGGGTGAGATCTCCCTCCCCCGTCGGCGGAAGAAAGTGGCGATAGACGATCAATCCGTCGATATCTTCGCGCTTCAACCCTGCGTCTTCAATGGCATTGGCACAGGCCTCAAGGTGAAAACTCATTGTGGTCCTTTCGGGAACCCGCCCTTGGGGTGTATACCCCACTCCTACAACGGCGTATTTATCTTTTAAATTCACTGTTCATACCTCACCTTCTCTGTATTTTTTTACTTAATGATTTAGAGTTCTTAGGGTTGACGGCGAATATTCGCCATTTTACAGCTTTCGTCAGGAAGCCGGGAGGATTAATTACGAAGGCCTCCGCTATTTGAAACTCATCTGCGTAATATATACAAATAAAACGCTTATCTGCAATGTTTTTAATTATTTAAAAATTAGGAGCATTGTTAACAGCAGGTCGGACGTTTATTATTGGAGCAGGTCTCGTCTGGTTCGATGCTGCAGCTGCATGCGCCGTCTGATCTGCCGAGGATGGAATTTATTACCGCGGCGGCACACCCTACACCTGAATTTACCGTTAATGCCTCTGTGGGGCAGTTGAGGGCGCAGGCGCCGCACTCCATGCAGGCGTCGCGATCCTCGATCTGAATCCGTTTGTCACCGTTCATGCCGAACACCGCGTGGGGGCAGACGGCCATGCAGGCCCCGCAGCCGATGCATTTTTCTTCGTCAAGCGCCAGCGTTACCACATTTTTGAGATATCTGAGTCGTGTCATAGGTATGCTCCTATACGATGAATCTTGATCCCAGCCAGAGCAGGCACCCCGCTCCGCCGGCAGTTATTTGCAGAGGGAGAGCCCACCGCATCTCTTTTTTGACGCCCGAGAGGGAGGTATAGGTCGAGGCGCCGGTAAAATTCATGGCCAGGTATGCCGCCAGGGCTGGAACCAGGAGAAACCATGCGAGCGTCTCCAGGCGGTCGGCCCATCGTGCCATATCGGGGTTCCGGAAGAAGACGAGAACCACGGCGGCAATCAGACCCAGCACCAACCCCTTCAGCGCGAAGGCCCGTCCCGGGAGATAGGGAAGCAGGAGGGGTGTCAGTACGGCCCCCGCGAATACCCCGCTGAACAGGGCGACGGTGAAAAAGATTCCGTACGTGACCATATTATTTACATATGTGCCCGGGCCTCCCAGGCCGGAAATGAGGAGGGCAACAAGTGCGACGATGAGCGCCGCCTTGAGCGCCAGAACAAGCTCGATGGGGATCAGGACCGCTCTCTCTGAAAGGGTGAAGGTCTTCAGACGCATTGCGGGGGTGGCTACCATGCCGTGATCAAGGTATTCTGCCAGATCTTCGGCCCTGACGGGCCCGTAATGGACCGTGAAACCGGAAAGCTTCTTGACGACATGCGCGGCAACGCCGGGGCCTGCAAGCTGGGGAAGGATGATCTTCCGGTGGGAAACGACCTGCCCGACGCGGCTCGATTTGATGCGACTGGCGAGTTCGGCCGTTCCGAACGTTCCCTTCCCGGCGGCACACCAGACATTGATTCCCTTTGTGTCGAGAATGAGAATCCAGGCATCACGGCCGGGGAGGGCAGACCGGAGGGTGTCAAAGGTCAATTTGTAGTTTGCCGTGACGAGGACCGGCGATTCGGCATCGGGATTCCCCAGGGCGTAGAGACCGGCATCGACGGCGTAGTGTGTACGGTTGATGCCGGAGCGGGCCTTGATCGTTCCCCAGCGGTCGGGCCACCCAAGGGATGAAGAGACCTGGGGGACGCGGCCGACGATGGTCTCGACGGATCCGGTCACAAAGGGTTGATCCATGCGCGGCGGGTTCACCTGAACCCCACTGGAAACGGCTCACGTGGGTGGGGCTGAAACGACCTCCGGGGATGTGTTGCTACCCGGTATACTCTTTATATCTTCAAACGATATTAAATTCGGATCGTTCATTCTTTGGTCTCCTTGAATTATTGGAATTACAACTGCATACCGATGATGTTTCTCGTATCGCATCAAGAAAAATCCTGAGGGTGCGATAGACATCGTTCCTGTCACTCTCGGGGATCTTGCCCCGGATTGTCCCGGCAAACTCCGTAAAGCAGTCCCATGCCCTTTGGTATGTTTCCTTCCCCGCGGGTGTGATGAGAAGATAGGTTGCCCTCAGATCGTGGTCCACTTTTTCCTGCCGTACCATCCCTCTTTCGATGAGGGGTCGGACGAGCCGAGTGGTGGTGCTCTTTTCCACGGAAAGAACGGAATGCAGGTCTGTCATCTTCAATCTTCCCTGCGTCGCAAGGGCGTCAAGGATGAGAAACTGGGAGAAGGTAACCCCCTCGCAAAAGAGGGAATCCTGTCGGCAGCAGCGCGCAGCCTGGCACAGTTCTGTAATCAGGGAAAGGAGGTTTCGGTTGTGGTTTACGGGTGTCTTAGACATGGTTGTAATATACAACCATTATTTCAAATGTCAAGTCAATAAATGTTGATTCCCATTCGAGGTTTCCAATGGCGACCTTTTCGAATATGTGGACAAGCCACGCCAGACACAAAAAGGCCACAGCCCTTGTTGTTATTCTTCAAGGATTTCGAGCGCCAGGCGAGTGGCTTCCTCGGTGAAATCCATGCATATCTCTAATTTATTCCCCTCCACGAAGGCCTTTTTGCCTTCTTCGGTTCGCAGGTCGCAGCCCGTCAGTTCACCACACTGGATGGAGTGGAATTGATTCTGAAACCCTTCTATAAATCTTTGAACCGCTTTGTAATTTTCTTCCCTCAATTCGGTGGGTTCGTTCCTTCCCTTGAGCAGATTGATTGCCATAATGGCCCCGCTCACGGCACCGCATGTACCGTTTGTATTGGAAACACCGCCGCAGAAGCCGGTGGCGATGCGGGGGATGAGATCAGATTGAATGTTCCTGCTCTCCGCCACCGCCATGAGGACACTTTCGGCGCATCGATAGCCTGAATTGAAAAGTTTTCTGCTGTTCTGAGCGGCTGTTTCGATCATTGCTAATCCCGTTTCTCTGCGTTATTTCAGTGCGATGGTCTGAATGGTATCTCCTCCAGACCGCCGTTGCTTAAAACCCATCCAGATAACGTATACAAACATGAAAATGGTTGAAACCGTAGCCGGCAGAGCACTTTCTTTGCTGAAAAGGGCGAGCGAGACGCCTGCCGCAAGTCCGTAATTCTTGATGGTGCCTAGGAGCACAAGGCTTGTCGTCGTTTGGGGGTCAATTCGAAACAGCTTTCCAATCCATTCGATAATCAGACCCAGAACAAACATGCTCCCGATGGCAATGAGGGCGACGGGGAGCAGCCGCAGGGGCTGCCGGGTGAATATGTCCTGATTCAGCCCCACAATCGAGTATACCACGACAAAAAAGCTCCAATTAGTGATGATACCCTTTACGGGCTCAAGATTCTTGTCGGTTTTGCTCCAGAGCAGGATACGTGAAACCACCAGGGGGACGATGATCAGCACAATTGCAGCTATTGAGAGTCTCTCCAGTACAAACTGAGTTGAACCCAAAAACTTGTATAATATGAGCGGCAGGATGATCAGGGCGCCGAGGTAGCCCCCCATTGTCCCGGCGAGTGAAAAAGCATTGTTACCCTTGAGAAGGTCGGTAAAGGGGATAACGGCCACGGCGGGCGGCATCAAGGCCAGTATGACAAAGCCGTTCCAGAGCTCCTTGTTATGTATGACAAGCGCGCTCATCCCAAGAATGAAGCCGCCAAGGACCCCGTAACTCATTACAACACCAAAGATCGCCGGGATTATGAGGGATCGTGGAAAACGGAAGAGGCCCCCGGAGATCCCCATCGTTGACATGATCATCACCAGGGCAAGCAGTGGGAGCGTCAGGTGCTTAGTCCATGCGCTGGCTTGAGGAAGGAGCAGGCCTGCCACCAGCGCCAACAGAAGGATGAAATCCCGGTTTTGCAATAGCCTTGCGATCTTTTTCACCATGTCTCTTCCATCTTTTCCGAGCTGATTAAAGGAGGCCGGTTGATAGCTATTTATAAAAACTTGCTTTTCTTGTGAGCTGAGTATAGGTAATTGCCCCGTGCGTGTCAAGCGAAGAGGGGGTATTCCCAAATCCCTTTTTGACAAATCGGCTGAGAAACATTAGTTTATAGGAAAGCAAGCGAAGGAATAAGAGGTCCCGTGTATGACAGAAAATAACTGTAATGCCCATATTGAGAAGCTCAAACGGTATTCTTTTGATATCGGAGTGTATCGACCTCCGAGCGAGGGGGGGAGCCTTTCACTGCTCCTTCGGTTTACCAGGAACTGCCCATGGAATAAATGTACGTTTTGCGAAATGTACAAGGGAGAAAAATTCGTCTATCGGTCGGTTGAAGAAATAAAGGCCGATATCGATTCGGTCAAGGGAATCATCGATGAGATAACCGCAATTTCAAGGAAACTGGGTTATGGAGGGCGAATAAACAGGGATGTGGCGATGGTCATTCTGCAGGCCGAACCGTCATTCTACAACAACCACTGTTTTATTTCCGTCTTTGACTGGCTCTCTTCAGGGGGTCGAACGGCTTTCATTCAGGACGCGAACAGCCTGATCATGCGGCCGCCGGAATTCGTGGAGGTCCTGAGGTATCTCAGGGAGGCGCTTCCCACGCTGACGCGGGTAACCACCTATGCCCGGTCAAAAACACTTGCCCAAAGAAAACCTGAAGAGTTGAAAGAAATCTGTGAGGCCGGTCTGACCCGTCTCCACGTGGGGCTTGAGACAGGAGATGATGAACTTCTCGCGATAGTTCGAAAGGGTGTGACGAGTGAAGAGCAGATCGAGGGCGGCAAAAAGGCCATGGAGGCAGGCTTTCAGCTCTCGGAGTACTGGATGCCCGATCTGGGCGGACGGGAACGATGGCGCCGGCACGCGGAGAATACCGCCCGTGTCCTCACGGCAATCAATCCCCACTATATCCGTTCGCGACCATTTGTGCCGAGGGTGGGCACTCCCATCTATGAAGAATATGAGCGGGAGAACCTGAACCTTTCATCCCCTCATGAGCGGCTTGAAGAGGTGCAACTGATGATTCAGGGACTTGATGTTACGTCCCGGGTCTGTTTCGATCACGCGATGAACTCTTGGACGGATAGACGAGGCGGTCTGCTTTTCAGACAGGATTATGAGGGATATCAATTCCCCGATGAAAAACAAATACTTCTGGACAGAATTCAAGAAGGTCTCGACGTTGATGAATCAACGCAGATGCATGTAAAGGACGTTATCGGGATACGGTCACTCTGAGCGGGGCATCCCGTATCTCTGACCATCGTCGCCGCCCGGAGGATCGGAGGGAGGGCAGACACTCAGTCTCCTCTACAGCTACTTCAAGGGCCAGGGAATGATGATCGCCGGCGGCAGAATCGGCTACGGACAAAACTAGGGGGATGTCCGGCAGGGACTCGGCGGGTCCCCGGTCTTCACCGCCATCGAAGAAGCGCAGGCCTTCGGCAGACGGGCCGTGAAGACTATCCGGAAGATCTCATAATCCGACACTGCAATCCCCCTTACATCCGGAAGAAGATCAGGCTTCCCGCAGATAGCCGGGGAGGGCATCCTCCTCCATCCCCTTGAAACTACACAGAATGGGACAGGTCTTGCAGGGCGGCTTTATCCCGGGCAGTGGCGGTTCCCCCTTGATCCCTTCTATATAATCGCAGCATCGATTCACCTCTTCGTCGTCCCCCTCGACGATGATGCCCACGGCTCCTTCGGCACCACCGTATCCGCCCGAGGTAAAATGTACGGCCTCCACATCAAAGAGCTCCTCCAAGGCGTCGAGCTCGGTATACACAGTACCGTCGGAAACGCATACCATACCGACCCGGGCGCCTATGCTCCGCTCGATAGTATACAGTCCTCCCATTCGTGACGCCTCCTCCACAGATAAAATCATTTTTTCGAGACCCACGGGATAGATAATTGTCCCCCCCCGGGCCTTCATGGGCAGGTAAAACTCACCCATGGTCCCCCCCGTGGGATTTGCCATGACGACACCGACAGCCCCCGTATGATCGACGGCATTGGCCCCCTTCAACAGGACATCTCCCGGTCCCAGCTTATCTATGACTGTGGAGGGTTCCACCTCCAGCAACTGATTTTTGTGAAACGTGACCGGTTGCAGGCGAACTCCCTGGAGGAGCGCGCAGGTGATCCCCTTGATGACCTGTCCGGCAACATACTTTTCCTTCTCTATCGATTTTTCCAGCAGTTCCTCGACGATATAGGCGTTTGTCGCCCCCCGCCCGACGATCAGATAGCCCTCTTCCTTGGCCTGCCTGACATCGGGCATCGAGACGATGCCCCTGGCGATCAGCCGCTTAGATTCCGCCGGTGTTAAGGTAAATAGTGCCTGCATAGCGTATCCTCCTTTTTTTGTCGTTACTGCACGAGCTCGGCATGAGCAGAGTTTCCACCTTATCGTGTACGCGCTTACTGGGAGTATATATGCCACAAATCAATGCCTGTGAAAAGACATCTTTTGCATCGATTCCACTATACCGCTCAACGATCCACTTGCAAAGACATCCGTAACGGGTTAAGAGAAAGCTCTATTACTGCCGGTCCGGGAGGTCTCTCTGATGAAACTCATACTGGTACGTCATGGTCAGACATTATGGAACCGCGAAAAAAGGGCGCAGGGTGTGAGCGACATAGCGCTCAGTAACCGCGGCAGGGCCCAGGCGGAGAGCCTCGCGCGATCGCTGCGGGATGAAAGGATCGATACGATCGTATCGAGTCCCCTGAAACGGGCTCTGCAAACGGCCGAGTCTATAAACCGTTTTCACCACCTCCCGATCGAATCCGAAGACGATCTGATGGAACTCAATATGGGTGATTTTGAAGGTATCATCTTTCGGGAGATGATGAAAAACCATGGGGACTTCCTGAAACGATGGGCCGAAGATCCGGCCTCCGTTGTCATGCCGGGGGGCGAATCCCTAACCGAACTTCAAGAGCGGGCTTGGGGCGCCGTCGAGCGCATTATCGTGAAACCGGGTACGACCCTCCTCGCGTCACACAACTTCACCATAATGACTATCCTCTGCAAGATTAAAGGAATGGATCTCTCTGACATCAGACAGGTTCACGTGGATGTGGCTTCGAAAACGTTTGTGGAGTTCAAAAACGGCAGGGGGGATGTCGTCCTCTTTAATGATATCGGCCACCTGGCCGGTTGTGAGAACGTTATTGGTTGAGCACGCAGGTGTAAAACATCAACTCGAACGGATACTGAATGGGGAGGATTGAGCCTCCCTTCAACACCTTGGAGCACCGCGATCCTATACTCAAAGGGCGCCCAGCGGGCCGGGGTGGACTTTCCCGCCGTATTCTGATAGCATGCATCCAATGTGTGACTATTCCTTCATCGAACAACCCATTACCGATGAGATCAGTCAGATAACGGATCTCTACCGGAGCGAAAACTGGTGGAAACAGGAAGGGGATAACCCCGAGATGATCAGGCTGATCGTTACGGGGAGTCACTGCTTTCTGGTCGCACGTCACGAGGGCCGTATCATCGGCATGGGGAGAGCCGTCAGTGACGGCGTCAGTGATGCGTATCTCCAGGACGTGACCGTGATGGATTCTTTCCGCGGAAAGGGAATCGGAACCCGGATCGTGGAGACATTGATCGGCCAGCTTGAACGGGATGGGATACACTGGATCGGGCTCATAGCGGAAAGGGATTCCCATCTATTCTATGAACGTCTCGGCTTTTCCATCATGGACAATGCGCTTCCAATGCTGAGGGTAAAGAGATGAAATTCAGACTACTCACACCTTCCGATTATACGTCGCTCAAACCCTTCTTCGCCGGGCAGAGGTATCCCCTCTGTACCTACTCCCTCTCATCCATCATTGTATGGACAAACGAGGTCTATCATCCCTGCGGTGCTATTCATGGTGACAGTCTCATCATTTACGCTGACTTCGCGAGGCACAAAGAGAGATCTCATCTGGTACTTCCCCTTTCACCCGGCAGGGAGCGCATCCCTGAAGAACTCGCCGAGATCTCACGAGAAACGGGGTATGGTACCTACTGGTTCGTTCCCGAGGATTACCTGAACAGGCACGCTGAAAACGGCCTGGAGGGGTTTTTCGTCATCGAACGGCAGGAGGAATACGATGACTACGTGTACCGGACCGAAGACCTGGCGACCCTGGCAGGGAGGAGATACTCGAAAAAACGCAATCTTATCAAACAGTTCGAGCGAAAATATTCCGAGGAAGCGGGGAATATCGTCATCAGGGCCATACCTCCGGAAGACGTCCCCGAATGTCTCGAGTTTCTGGATCGGTGGTGCGAGGAACGAGACTGTGATGTGGACAGGGACGAGGATCTCGCCTGCGAGTGGAACGCCACCAGAAATGCGCTGAAGAATATCGATGCCTTGGGGTTCAGAAGCATCCTGCTGTCAATCGATGGGACGGTGCAGGCCTTCGGCATCGCCTCGCAGCTCACGGAGACGATGAGCGCACTCCATTTCCAGAAGGCCTCGCCGCAGTTTAAGGGCCTCTACCAGTTTTTCGACCGGGAATGCGCGCGCAGGCTTTTCCCGGAACTGGAATACATCAATAAAGAAAGCGACATGGGTGTGTCGGGACTGACCCAAGTAAAGCGTTCCTACCATCCGGTGATGATGGTACAATCCTACAAACTGAGCCTCAAACAATAGCCTGAAGAAATGACGTGCATGACCAGAAAGAGGGATCATGCCTCCCATGGGACACCTGAATGACGGAGTACTCACGGTGGCAACGGAAAGATCGAGGTAAGGGAAATGGGCACGACACTGAGCACTTATTTTGAAAAGACGGCCGGCATGGGTGTTATTGCCACGGCCTCCTCGTCGGGAAAGGTGAACGCCGCGATATACGGCAGGCCGCATTTTATCGATGATCAGACCGTTGCCTTTATCATGGCCGATCGCCTGACTCATGCCAACCTTCAGACGAATGGGAGTGCCGTTTACCTCTTCAGGGAAACGGGCGACCGGTACGTGGGGAGGCGTCTGTATCTGACCAGAACCGGTGAGTCAGACGACCCCGAACTGATCGAGGAGATCAGGTCACGGCCTCACCACGGAGAGCAACCTAAAGGTCCTCCTGATAAAAAATACCTGGTCTACTTCCACATCGACCGTGTTCTTCCGCTGATCGGGGATACGATCAAATAGAACGGCAATTCTTTTCCCTCTCAGAAACCCGTTTTACCTTTTTGAAAAGATTCGATACATGGGTTATAATGGATGCAGGTCGAAGTCCAACATCAATGCCTGTACCGATACAATACAAGGCCTGTAACCTGTGAAAGGAGACCCTAAACTATGACCAAAAAGGACCGTAAGGTTATCCTGATCGCCCAGTGTCTGATCAACCCTTACTGCAGGGTCCATCTTCTGGGGCAGAATTTCCCCCTTTCCCACGAATTGACCGATTATCTGATGGGCCGCCGGGTCGGGATAATTCAATATCCCTGCCCGGAGACGACGGCGATGGGCCTGATGCGCAATCCCCAGGGTCGCCAGCAGTATGACAATATCTTCTTCCGCGAACACTGCAAACAACTGCTCACGGTCCCCCTGCTGATGATCCGTGAGTTTCTCTCCCAGAACTACCGCCTCAGCTGTTTTATCGGTCTCGAAAACAGCCCGACCTGTGGAATCCACTGGGGAAAACATAAAGTGAACAAATACCAGACAGAATCGCCGAACCCGGTGGGGGAGCCCGATCCCGATGATCCGGTTCTCATGGGGATCATGGCCGAGATCCTCGCGGAAGAACTGGCGGATGAGGAGATCATGGTGCCCTTTCTCGAATTCCCCACGCAGGAGCCGCCTGGTTCACCGAAACGAGCGGCCTTCTGGTCGGACCTGAAACGGGCGGTGGAACCCCACCTGTTTGCCGGAGACGGGCGGCAGCCGGTAGATACGGGAACGGTCTGAGAAACGGGACCACATCTCTATGAATGACAAGACCGTCCTTACTGCCCGGCGGGCAGCCGCTTTCCGCACAACAGTCTATGACTATTACGAAAGGCACGGACGGCGTTTCCCCTGGAGGGAAACCGCCGATCCCTACCGAATTCTCGTTTCGGAATTCATGCTTCAGCAGACGCAGGCACCTCGCGTTCTTTTGAAATACGAGGGATTTGTCCGCCTCTTTCCGGACGCCGCGACCCTGGCCGCCTCATCGCTCCACGATGTTTTGGGTGCCTGGCAGGGATTGGGATACAATCGCCGTGCGCTCGCCCTGAAACAGTCGGCGGAGCGCATCGTCACCCTCCATGGTGGTATTGTTCCCCGCGACGAAGAGTCCCTCATCTCGCTGCCGGGGATCGGTCCCGCCACAGCCCGCGCAATACGGGCCTTCGCATTCAACGAACCGGTGATTCTGATCGAGACCAATATCCGTGCCGTCTTTATCCACCACTTTTTCCCTCAGGAGGAAATCGTCGCCGATTCCAATCTTCTCCCGCTGATAGAGAAAGCGCTTGACCGAAACAACCCGAGGCGATGGTACAACGCGCTCATGGATTACGGAACCTTTCTGAAAAAAGCCCACGCCAATCCAGCACGGAGGAGCGCTCATCACCAGAGGCAATCACCCTTCGAGGGTTCGGTCCGCCAGGTACGGGGGGCGGTCCTCCGGCTCATCCTTGAAAAAGTCCAACTGTCCGAGCCCGATCTCATTGAAACGCTTCCCTTTGACACGAACCTGGTGGGGGAGATCCTTGAGCAACTCGAGCGGGAGCAGATCATTGTCAGGCGCGATGGGAGCATCTCGATCGCCTAGCGGCCGACGGCCTTCAAAGGAGCAAAGAATGGCAGTGGACGAAGGCAGATGAGAATGGAAAGAGAGGGGAACGTTGCAGACGCTTTTCCTTACGCGCCGGGGTCATCCACGGAAAATCCGATCTTCAGCGTTACCTGCCAGTAGGAGACCTTTCCCTCTTCTATGTAACCACGGGTATCGGTAACCTGGAACCATCGTATCTGATGAATCGTTTTCGAGGCCCGCGAGATAGCGTGCTCGATTGCATCCTGCACCCCTTTTCGGGATGATCCCGTGATCTCGATCTGTTTGTACACCTGTTCTATCATGGTAGTTCCTCCTTACTCTCGTATTGGTCTTTTGTATTCACATCGGGGCTCTATTTCCGTAACTCCACGGTTCGTGAGCGCCAATGGGGGCGCTGAAAAGGCGAAGGCATCACAGGATCGGTTAATCCTCAACTTTCGGGTTTAACAAATACGAGGCGTAATATGGTTTAACATATTGATAT
>CAZNBR010000056.1:0-12159 GCA_964571315.1 uncultured Syntrophaceae bacterium | reverse complement strand
AGGTATCCTTGAAGAGGGCAATGAACTGTCCCACGATGGCGGGGATCATCATCTTGAGGGCCTGCGGGAGGATCACGAAGCGCATCGCCTTGAAATAGTTCAGGCCGGAGGCCGTCGCCGCCTCCATCTGTCCCGGGGGGATGGCCTTCACGCCGGCACGCACAATCTCCGCCAGATAGGCCCCGGAGAATACGGTGAACGCGATCGTGGCGCTCCAGAAGACATCCATCTGCATCCCGGTGATGATGGGGGAAAAGAAATAGACCCAGAAGATCACCATGATGAGGGGGTTCCCGCGTATCAGCTCGATGTAGAGCACACACGGGGTACTGATCAGGGGGTTTTTACTCAGGCGCCCCAACCCCGCCACCAGACCGATGGCAAAACTGGTAGTAAGCGCGATAAAGGCCAGCACAATGCTGAGGGTAAGTCCGCCGAGACCGTAAAAGATTTCACCGCCCTGTCCGTGCGGAAAGGTCCAGATCAGAAGCGCGCGAAAGTTGTCGAATATGACGCCCCAGTTGAAACCGGAGACTCCGTATCCCACTACAGCGAGAAGGACAAGCAGGAAGAGGAGAACCACGCCTCTGCCCGCTATTGAAAGGACGCCCAGCAACCGTTCTCGCCACTGAGCCCCGCTGGACATATAGGTGGTCTCCACCTCCAATGGCTTCCCCTTCTCCAGTCTCAGGACATCCCGGAACCGCCGCAGGCCCTCGGCAAGCATCCCCGCCAGCAGCAAAAGCGGCCTCACGAGAAAGCCCAGCGCCCTGTCCAGGAGGCTCAGCTCCTTTTCCTTGCCGATCTCCAG
Organism: uncultured Syntrophaceae bacterium; assembly: GCA_964571315.1. GTDB lineage: Bacteria > Desulfobacterota > Syntrophia > Syntrophales > UBA2210 > UBA6078. The sequence goes on along the minus strand of CAZNBR010000056.1, from coordinate 11,348 downwards.
GTGGTGGGTCACGCTGTTCATGAGCATGCTGATGGTAAGCGACAGGCTGAGGTAGATAACCGTCGCCGCCGTGGTGGCCTCGAATCCCCGGAAGGTGAAGGATTCGATCTGCTGCGCCTGCCAGCAGAGGTCCGCCACGCCTATGGTCATGGCAAGCGAGGAGTTTTTCATGTTATTCAGAAGCTCGCTTCCGAGGGGGGGCATGATGACGCGAAAGGCCTGGGGCAGGATGACGAAACGCAGCGCCTGAATCCTGCTGAGTCCGGATGACGCCGCGGCCTCCAGGTGTCCCTTTGGAATCGCCTGTATCCCCGCGCGGACGATCTCGGCGATGAAGGCGGCAGTATAGATACTCAGGCCCCCGGTGGCGGCCATCAGTTCATAGTTGTGGTCGTACAGAAACTCACGCAGCGCGTCCGGCAGCCCCAGGGGGAAGGCGAAGTACCAGAAGAAGAGCTGCACCAGGAGAGGCGTATTGCGGAAGAATTCCACGTATACGGTGGCGAACCAGTAGAGCGGTTTGAAGGTGGAAAGACGGGCTATGCCGAAAAACGTTCCCAATACCAGAGAGACAGCGGTACTGATCAGTGTGATCTCTATCGTGAGGAGCAGGCCGCGTATCAGCCAGACACCAAAGACCTCCTTATAGGTGGGGTTCAGTTCCCAGAGGACGGCCCAGTGGAATTGATATCCGATGTCGATATGCGTAAAGAAGAGGTATATGACAAGGGCTATCCCGGCCACCACAACGAATTGTTGAACCGGGCGTTTCCATAATTCGATCATCGTTACATCCGCTCTCTCGGAGGTCACCGCACAAAAACTGCGGCCGGGGTGTTTTCCGGGCCGCAGTCCCTGTCACTCAAGAATACTGAACTCGTTAGGGCCACATCTCGATCTTTTCGGTCATCGGGAAGTAATAGGGCGTATCGAGACCGTACCACTTGTTATATATCTTCATATAGGTCCCATCCTTCCACATATCCTGGATCGCGAAGTTGACGGCGTCACGCCAGTCGCTGTCGTTCTGGGGAAGCCCGATACCGTAGGGCTCATCGCTGAAGAAGTCGCCGACCAGTTCATACGTGCCCGGCTCCTTCGCGGCGTACCCGATGAGGATCGTGCTGTCGGTCGCCCAGCCGGCAACCTTGTCCTGCTGAAGCGCCAGGAAGCAGGATGGTTCATCCTGGAAGCTGATGACCTTGGGGTCCGTGTCGCCCAGCGATTTTAGGAGATTGATGGCGTTCTTCTCGCTGGTGGTACCCTGCATGGAGGCTATCTTTTTGCCCACAAAATCCTTGTGATCTTTGTACTTGTCCTTCTTGGCCAGGATCTTCTCGCCATCAAAGAAATAGGTGATGGAAAAATCGATCGTCTTGTCCCTTTCGCGCTTGTGGGTCATATTCGCGGTACTCATATCGATCCTCCCCGATGTCAGAAAGGAGATACGCGTCTTGTTGTTCAATTTGATCTTCTCCATGGCGAGTTTCTTCCCCATGGACTGGCCGATACGATTTATCACCTCCGACGCGATATCCACGTCGAATCCGACCCATTCGTTCTTGTCGTTAAAATACGCAGCGGGGATACTGTTGTACATCAGCCCCGCCCTGACAACACCCGTTTCCTTAACCTTCTTATAGGTAGGGCCTGCGAAGCAGATACAGGGCACAAGCAGAAGTGCCACAGCCAATACCAATACTGATCTCCATACGCTCTTTTGCATCGGACAACCTCCTCTTTTTAAAGTAAATACAAGGCCACACCCCGATACCGATCCTACCGGCGCAGGGACATACTCTAATGCGTTAATATCTTGCTCAAAAAAAGTTTCGTACGTTCACTTCGGGGACGATAAAAGAAATCCTCCGGCGTTGCCTCCTCGATGATTTGCCCCTCATCCATAAAGGCTACCCGGTCGGCAACCTCGCGGGCGAATCCCATCTCATGGGTCACCACGATCATGGTCATCCCCTCGCGCGCCAGGTCGCGCATGACGTCCAGGACCTCGTTTATCATCTCCGGGTCGAGGGCCGACGTGGGCTCATCAAAGAGCATGATCTTGGGCTGCATGGCAAGTCCGCGCGCGATGGCCACACGCTGCTGCTGTCCCCCGGAGAGTTGCGAGGGATATGCGTGGGCCTTCTCGCCGATGCCCACCTTCTCCAGCAGCCGGAGTCCCTGCTTCTCGGCCTCTTTCGGATCGGTTTTCCTGACATGGGTGGGGGCAAGGGTGATATTCTGGAGAGCGGTCATGTGGGGATAGAGGTTGAACTGCTGAAACACGAACCCTATCTCCGCCCTGAGATGGGTAAGGTTGACCCGGCGGTCATGGATGGGGATGCCGTCGGCAATGATCTCACCGCTCTGTATGGGTTCCAGCTTGTTGATACATCTGATGAGGGTGCTCTTCCCCGACCCGCTCGGGCCGCAGACGACCACCACTTCTCCCGGGGCTACGTGGAAATTGATCTCGTTGAGGACATGGAGTTTTCCGAACCACTTATTGACGCCTGTAAAGGTAATCACTCGGAAACATCTCCTAACGCATTATTTGTATTTGTACTTCCTGATCCCCGGATTGTCAATAGCGAAGTTCGGAAACCCTCTTTTGGTCCCGGCAACAGACACCGGTTCGTTTCGGTTGTTGACAAAACGTCATTATCCTACTATCCTTCGGCGCTCAAGATGAAAGCAGGTGCCTTTGCCGTGGAAATGACAAGAAGTTCCGATCCTCCCTGCTAACGGGATGGATTCGGGCACGATTCACTTCGGCCTGCGGCCCCGTGGAACGCACATCTGATGAACCAAGGTTTTTGAGGAGACAGACAGCATGGACCCATCCAGAGTGGCAATCATCGGACCCGGGAGACTCGGAACCTCCTTTGCCTATAAGTTCAGGCGCGACGGGAAGGAGGTAACCATCTACTATCACAATGCCGATATCTGCGCGGAGATCAACAGGACCCATCTCAATCCCCTGCACCTGACGGATGATCTTGCGCAGATGATGGGGGGCATGGAAAAGGTCCCCCGGCTGGCGGGGGTCATCGCAACCAATGACCTGGAAAAGGTCGTCGAGGAGAATGACGTTATCATCCTTTCGATAACCATGAACAGGCTCAGGGAACTGCTGAGCCATATCAAGCCCCTGATCGCGAAGAAGAGCGGGAAAACATGCCTCGTATCCCCAATAAAGGGCCTGTCCTCGGATGAAAAGACCAGCGAGCTGATAACCCCGTCTCAGATGATAAAGAACCACCTTTTCGGTCTCAAGCACAAATTTGATATTGTCTGTATCGGAGGTCCGTTCTTCGACGTAGATATCGCCGCGGGCAAACCGGTCTGTGTGACGGCGGCGGGGGAGAAACAGGTGACAAAGGCCTTTATCCTCAATTTCCTCAAGCTGAACCGCAGAGAGCTGACCTCCTATTACAATTTTGATACGGTGGGGATCGAGGCATGCGGCGCCCTGAAGAATATCGTCGCGAATATAAAGGGGATGTCTGACCACCTAAACCTGGGGAATTCCCTGCCCGGAACCATATTCGCGAGATCCGGCGTCGAGGTACGGTCCCTGTCAAAACTGCTGGGGGGAAGTTTTCAGGCATTTCACAGCCAGGCGGGTGTCGGGGACATGTACGTCACCCTTTCATCCGAAGCCAGCAAGAACTACCGGTACGGCAGGTATTTCTATGAACTGTTTGACGGCAACCCCATAGAAACAGATATCAGATCCCGGAAAAAGATAGACGGGACTCCGGAGGGACCGAACACGATAAAGAACGTCCACCGGTATCTGGAAAAGAAAAATATGTACAGCCCGCTGTTTCACTGCGCCCACAAGATATTTCATGAAGCGACCAGCAAAGATGAAATACGGGAGCATGTCATACAGGCGTGCCAGTTCGACAAACGGGACAATGAATATATCGATCCCTTTTCAAAGCTGCTGTACCGGATGTTTCCGAACCTCTGGTACAGGAGACACAAGGGAATCCTCTCGTAGCGGCCCTGCTATTCGACCACCCGCAGCTTCAGGGTGGTGTCGCTCCGCTGGGGGGAATTTCGTTTGGTTTTTCCCCTGATAGCGTTCAACCTTGCGAGATATTTGTCTTTGTGATCCAGGCCGTTATACCGGTTGATATCGTCTATCAGACTATTCACGTGGGGCAGGATATCCACGCCATGGCGGTTCATCTGCTGCGTATCTGCCCTGTCAAGTATCAGAATCGAGTAGTAGGTGAGCAGTATCCGGACCTCGGAATCCCTCCGGAGCAGGTACGCCTTCCCCCCCACGGTATTCAGGAAAAAAACGGCATACTCGTAAAGGCCGCCCATATCGGCCCCGATCGCGCCGCCCTTCCGCTCCGCCTCCAGCACACCCCATTCGTAGAGGACCTCCATGGCGTGCTCAATCTCCTTTTCCTCGTGAGAGAGGATATCCAGTGTCAGCGATATATCCTCCTTTCCCATAACCCTGAAAAGGTGTGCCATATTGCTCCTCAGGAGGGAGAGATCATTCGTTTCGCCCGACGCGACGGGGAGGCGCGAAGAGAGCTTCGAGGCAATGCCCAAAAAGTGCCGGTAGGATCCCTCCTTGAGATTGTAGGCCTGTATATACTCCTGTCTGTCGAGGTACTCGAAAAGCTTCTCAACCCGTTCCTGCACGATATCATGGTCGGCCTTTCCGGCATCGGACAGCCGGGGGGTCTCTTCCTTCGGGGGGAGGGGCTCTATCTTTTTTCTGACGCCCTCACCGCGGCTTTGGGGTTCCTCTGAAACAAGCCCGGGTTTCTCCTTCAGCGCCGTCTTTTCGCCGGGGAGAAATGTGTCTCTGTACAGGAAGAAGACAAGAACGAGTGCCAGAATCACTCCGGCAAAAACAATGGCAACCCACCTGCTTTTTCTCATCATCGTCACCTCAGCGTTACAATTCCCTGGTTTTCATTTTCAGAAGATTCGGTTCCGGATGGACATTACGGACATGCTACACCAGGATTGGCAATAAGTAAATCCATAAAGAGGGGGAAAATAATTATTCATCCCGGAAGGATCCGCCACGAGGTCCCGGCATTTTGATTGACAGTCAACTTGTAATTGAGGTAGTCATACCGGAAAAATGAGAGATCGGGTGGTGGAACGGATGGATATACGAAACCTGATGGTCACGGGCGGGTGCGGTTTCATAGGGAGCAATTTTGTACGGTACCTTCTGGAGCGGGCTGATTTCACGGGGAGGATCATCAACGTGGACACGCTCACCTATGCCGGGAATCCGGACAATCTCAAGGGGATAGAGAACGACTACCCGGGCAGGTACGTGCTCGAAAGGGCAGACATCTGTGATAGTGGACGTATGGAGGAGATATTCTCCCGCCACGGGATAGATGCGGTATGCCACTTCGCCGCCGAATCGCACGTGGACCGGTCGATAAAGGACCCCGGGGCCTTCATCTACACGAATATCGTCGGCACCTTCAACCTGCTGGAGGCGGCCCGCGCCCACGCGGGAGGATTTACCCTCTTTCACCACATCAGCACGGACGAGGTTTACGGGAGCCTCGGCGCACAGGGCTTGTTCACAGAGACCACTCCCTACAGCCCCAACAGCCCCTACTCCGCGTCAAAGGCCTCGTCGGATCACCTGGTGCGAGCCTACGGAGCGACCTACGGGCTTCCGATCACCGTTTCCAACTGCTCAAACAACTACGGCCCCTACCAGTTTCCCGAGAAACTGATCCCCCTGATCGTACTGAACGCGAAAGAGGGAGAGAAGCTCCCCGTCTACGGCGACGGCAGGAATGTCAGGGACTGGCTCTATGTGGAAGACCACTGCGACGCCATCTGGACCATCATGCGGTCGGGCAGGAGGGGTGAGACATACAACATCGGCGGCAATATGGAGATGGAGAACATCGTCATCGTGGAGATGATCTGCGATATGCTTGATGAGAGGGAGAGCCTCGGCACGGGCGCCCCCCGGAGGGATCTTATCACCTTTGTCAAGGACAGGCCCGGTCATGACCGGCGGTACGCCATCGATTTTACGAAGCTGCGCGAAGGACTAGGCTGGATGCCGTCGGAATCATTCGAATCGGGGATCAGAAAGACGATATCCTGGTACCTGGAGAACAGCGAATGGGTGAGGCGCGTCAAGAATAACGAGTACCGCTCCTGGATATCGGAGCAGTACGGTGAATAGCGGAGCACGGGAGGTCCGGGTTTCGGGCAGCGCTCATCGCTGACCGCCCGACATGGTATCCTCGACGACAAAGGGTGTGGAGCGTACCCCGATGCTCCCCTTTCTTACCCAGACACGGCACATCTTGACGGACGTCCCTTCCGCGGTGACCAGATTCGGCAGCTCCTCCACCCCGGCGACATCGGCGGCGGCAAATTCATAGTATGATATATTCGTACTGAACGGGTCCTGGATAAGGATGATCTTGTCGACCGCATAGGGATGCTTCTCAGGGGCCCCCGTGAAGGAGACGTGCCTCTCTCTGAAATCCCGGGGCTTGTACGTGTCTACCTCAAACCGTTCGGCATGCTTCAACAATTTTTTTACCGTCATCTTCCCCTCCAGTATCTGTATACTTAATTATTCCCTCCGATATTGTCAAGCCTTCAATTTCTGTTTGATGGAAGGGCTGCCCTGTGCTAGAAACTTCCCATGATACACATCGGACTGACAGGCGGAATCGGGAGCGGGAAATCGACTGTCACGGGACTGTTCCGGAAGAGGGGCGCGCATATCATCGACCTCGATCTCCTCGCGCATCAGGTGGAGCAGCCGGGCGGCTCGGCCTGGCAGGGGATTGTCGAATATTTCGGAAGGGGAATCCTGGACACAGAGGGCCGAATAGACCGGGAGGCGCTCGGCAGGATTGTGTTCCGTGACAGTGTGAAACGGGAAGCCTTGAACCGTATTGTGCATCCCGCCGTTTTTGATGAATGGAGGCGCAGGATCGACGATATCGGCCGCGGGGACGGGCAGGCCATCGTCATATCGGATGTCCCGCTTCTGATAGAGGTCGGCGGGCACGAAAAGATGGATATCGTGATCCTCGTGTATGCCCCGCCCGGCGTGCAGATAGAACGGATCATGAAGAGAAACGGCTACACAGAGGAAGAGGCCCGGGATCGCCTCCGGTCCCAGATGCCCCTGGCCGAGAAGATCCCCTTTGCCGACTTCGTCATACACAACGAAGGCGCCTTGGAAGAGACCGAGGCGGCCGTTGAAAAGATATGGAAGGAACTCTTAAAAAAGGGGGCATCTCCCGATTAGTTGTAGTTAACAGAAGGGTCCAAGGGTTCAAGGCGCCGATAAAGTCTCTAAAGAACAAACCCTGGAATCCTTGGCCCCTGTCCCGACGAGTCGGGACTGAACCCTTTTCTCCAACTAAATTGGAGAAGAACCTAAAAAAGGAAAGAAACATACGGAATAGGGAGATGAAACGATGACGGGGGAAAATGTACTGACGGATTTCAACGCCAAAGTGTCACAACCGCAGATCGATCCTTCAACCTATGTCCATCCTCTGGCCTCGGTCACAGGGGGGGTCATCCTCGGAAAGAACATACTGGTATCGCCGATGGCGTCCATTCGCGGAGACGAAGGGCAGCCCCTGTTCATCGGTGATGATTCGAATATCCAGGACGGGGTCGTCATACACGCGCTTGAAACGGAGATGAACGGGACACCGGTCGAAGAAAACCTGCGCACGGTCAATGGAAAGCGGTATGCCGTCTATGTGGGGAGGAGGGTCTCACTCGCCCATCAGGTCCAGATACACGGCCCGGCCGTTGTGCATGACGATACCTTTGTCGGGATGAAGACCCTGGTGTTTAAATCTCAGGTGGGGGCGGGGTGTGTCATAGAACCCGGCTGCATCCTTATGGGGGTTACCGTGCCGCCTCGTCGCGCCATACCGGCCGGTTCGATCATAAAGACTCAGGAGGACGCGGACAGGCTCCCCGAAATCACGGAAGACTACCCGATGAAAGATATGAACAGAGGTGTCGTCCATGTAAACACCTCTCTGGCAAAAGGATACCTGGCGTCTTCCCGGAAATGAGCTTCTCAGGGAGCGGGGGCTACAGGCGTCCCGCCCTCTTCAGGGCCTCTCTGAAGGTTCCGTAAAAGGCCTCGTTGTCGGCAATGCCCCGCTTTATGATACCGTCCGCTTCGCCGATATTCTCCCGGTTGACAATAAGGTTGACGCTCTTTCCAAAGGCGGCCATCTTGTCCATCGTGCGAACGGTTGCACTGAGCACCGTCACGAAGATATTCCTCCGGATACCCATGGGCAGGTGCCGGATATAGTCCAGGACACCGCCCTCATCCGAGCCTTTTTCATCGAAGCTCTCGCCCACCACGATCAGGTCATACAGATGAAACCTCATACTCTTCAGGGCATCGGGGGCGGCGGCGGATTTCGTAACGTAATACCCCATCTTTTCCAGAACAGTACCGAGATTTTCCCGGACCGCGCGATCAGACTCACAGACAAGGGCCGTTTCCCCCCCCTCCAGGGCAAAATCGAACGGTTTGTCAGACGCGTCGTATGACCCGGGCCCTGCCGCACCAGAGGACTTTTTCTTCTCGTCCATGCACCCCTCCCCTACCAATCCACCTCAAGATGTTCTATCTCCGTTGTGGCCTCCCCCTTTGCGCTCTTGATCGAATCGATTCCGCGTCCCACAACCCCTCTTATCGTCGCGTATGACAGGGCCGTCTCCTCGGTAATAACCCCATCCCGGTACAGGCCTATGATATTCTCGTCAAAGGTCACCATGCCAAAGGCGTGTCCCGCCTCTATGATCTCCTGAAAGGTTTTCCCCTCCTTTTCCCCGTGAAGGATGGTATCCTTGACCCGCAGATTGGTTTTAAGGAGTTCAAAGGCGGCAACTCTTCCCCCGCCTATCCGGGGAAGAAGCCTCTGGCACACAATCCAGCGAATCGTATCGGCCAGACGCGCCCTGATCTGAGTCTCCTCTTCCTGGGGAAACATACCTACAATACGGTTGATCGTCTGCCCCGCATTCATCGTGTGGAGGGAACTGAAGACAAGATGCCCGGTCTCCGCGGCGCTGAGACCGATCTCCATCGTCTCCCGGTCGCGCATCTCTCCCACAAGGATAACCTTGGGCGCCTGTCTCAGCGCGGCACGCAGTCCGCTCGCGAAACTTATAAAATCAACGCCAAGTTCCCGCTGATTGAAGGTTGCCATCTTGTGCGGGTGTTTGTATTCAATGGGGTCTTCGAGGGTTATGACGTGAACGGGCCGCTTTTCGTTTATCTCCTGCAGGATGGTCGCCAGCGATGTGGTCTTCCCGGTTCCGGTCGCGCCGACAAACAGGACAAACCCGTTTTTCTCCTCCGGTATTTCGGACAGCACCTTCGGGAGGCCTAATTCCTCGCAGGTGGGAACCCTGTCCTCCAGTTTTCTCAGAACGGTGGAATAGCTATCGCCCCGGGAGAATATGTTGACCCTGAATCGTGCCTTGCCCTGTAGTTCATAGGAGGCATCACAGGAACCATCTTCAACCAGGGCCCGCATAAGGGGTCGATTTCGATTGATGAGATTCAGCGCGAATATCTCCGCCTGGAAGGGGGTGACTTCGGAAGGGGAAAAATCCGTTGCGACGGTCTTCAGCTCACCGGAGCTCTCCACCTGGAGCGGTTTCCCCACCGTGATATTCAGATCCGAGATATCCGCATGGGAATCAAGCATACGGGCAAGTATGTAGTCCATTTCCTGCTTTCTCATGGCAGCCCTTTCTTTTCACCGGACATGTTGAGAGGTGTAACTAACTGTCGTTATTTGTCATTTCGACCGCAGGGAGCTATAGTGCCCGTCAGGGTGAAATCTTGCTGAGCCTGCACAATTATAAGATTTCTCGTCGCTAGCGCTCCTCGAAATGACTAAATTCAAAGTGCTAATGGTTCATTGCGACTCTTCAGGCACGCAGCCTCTACCTTCAGACTTATACCTCTGTAAAATCAGCCGGAGGTACCTTCAAGAAAGACCTGAACTTCATCTTGTCATTGGCCTTGATATAGGCCTCCTCACCGCTGATCCATCCCTTCTGGAGAAGATCCATAATGGAATCGTCAAGAAGCTGCATACCGTATTTCTTCCCCGTCTGTATCATTGAGGGAATCTGAAAGGTCTTGGATTCCCTGATAAGATTGCGTATCGCCGGGGTAGCGATCATTATTTCAAGCGCGGGACAACGGCTTGGTTTATCCGCACGCTTGAAGAGAACCTGGGCCAGGACAGCGCGTATGCCGTCCGCCAGGGTTGATCGTATCTGCATCTGTTCGCTGGCGGGGAATACCTCTATGATGCGGTCTATCGTCTTCGGCGCGCTCGATGTATGAACGGTTCCGAATACGAGGTGTCCGGTCGATGCCGCTTCAACGGCAAGAGAGATTGTTTCAAGGTCTCTCAACTCGCCCACCAGTATGATGTCGGGGTCCTCCCTCAGGGCGCCACGGAGGGCGGCGGCGAAGGATTTGGTGTGCAGCCCCACCTCTCTCTGATTGACGATGCACTCTTTGTTCTCATGGACAAATTCAATAGGGTCCTCAATGGTAATGATATGGTCCTTGCGCGTGCGATTTGCCTCATCAATAATGGCGGCCAGCGTCGTGGATTTACCGCTCCCGGTTGGTCCGGTAACAAGGACAAGCCCCCTCGGAAGCGACGCGAGTTTGGCGGTAACCGGAGGAAGGCCTAACTGCGCTGTCGTAAGAATCTTGCTGGGAATCTCCCTGAACACGGCCGCCACCCCCAGCCTCTGCTGGAAGAAGTTGGCACGATACCGTGCAAGGGTTGGTATCTCGTACGCAAAATCTACATCACCCGTTTCTTCAAACTGCTTGATCTTATGCTCCGGTGTTATTTCATACAACATGGTCTTCAGCACATCGCCTTCCAGAGGAGGGTATTTTACCCGTTCTATCTCACCCCTGATCCTCAGGGCGGGTTGCTGCCCGGCGACGAGATGGAGATCCGATGCGCCCTGTTCACTCATCAGTTTAAAAAAAGCGTCTATCTTCGCCATACCTGTTTCCTTTCTGGACGTATTGTTATAGTATCGGTAAGATATAGAAAAAAATTAATCGTTGTCAAGAAATAAGAAGACCGCGCCAGAGATGTATCCCCCCATGAATGCTGTACGCTCGTGTCCATTCTCCTCAATGGTATCCTTTAACCAGGCATATTCACATCATGATATCGCCCATATTTTCACTCGGAAAAGTACATTATTACTCCGGCAGCAATATATGTCAAAGTTATCGTTCCCGCAAAAGAGGAGGTCCGTAATAAGCCTGG
>CAZNBR010000055.1:0-12185 GCA_964571315.1 uncultured Syntrophaceae bacterium | reverse complement strand
CGATGGCATCATCGACCAGAAGGCCGATGGCCAGCACCATGGCGAACATGGTCAACATGTTGATCGAAAAGCCGAAAAACCCCAGCATCGCAAAGGTCCCCAGGATCACCACCGGCACCGCGATGGTCGGGATCAGGGTGGCCCGCATGTTGCCCAGAAAGAGCCACATAACCAGGAAGACCAGAATGATCGCCTCGAAGAGGGTCTTCACCACCTCATCGATGGCCACCCTGATAAAGGGGGTGGAGTCCATAGGGTAGACGATCTTCATCCCTGAGGGCAGGAATGGGGCCATCTCCGCCATCTTCGCCTTGACGGCGTCGGCGGTATCGAGGGCGTTGGCGCCGGCGGCCTGCCGGATGGCGATCCCCCCGATGGGATTCCCGTTATACGTGGTCTCGACGTCGTAGTACTCGGTTCCCAGTTCCGTCCGGCCTATATCACTGATCCGCACGACGGAGCCGTCGGGATTGATGCGAAGGGGAACGGCGGCGAACTCGTCGGGCGTCTTGAGCATATTCTGGACGACAATGGAGGCGTTCAGACGCTGCCCCTCCACCGCCGGCCCTCCACCGAACTGCCCGGCGGAGACCTCCGCGTTGTAAGCCTTGAGTGCCGTGATCACCTCTTGCACCGTCAGGCCGTACGCCGTCAGCTTGTCGGGGTCGAACCAGATGCGCATGGCATACCCGGCGCCGAAAACCTCTACCTCGCCCACGCCCGGCACCCGGGCCAGGACGCTCTCCAGGTTGGATTTTCCGTAGTCCCTCAAATCCTTGCCGTCCATGCTGCCGTCTTCCGAGACCATCCCCACGAACAGCAGGTAGTTTCGGGTGGATTTACGGACGTTGACCCCCTGTTTCTGCACCACCTCGGGGAGGCTCGACATGGCGAGCTGGAGCTTGTTCTGCACCTGTGTCCACGCGATGTCCGGGTCGGTCCCGGCCTCAAAGGTCAGATCGACCCGGCAGGTGCCCGCCGAATCGCTGGTGGCCGATATATAGAGCAGCCTCTCAAAACCGGTCATCTTCTGCTCGATGATCTGGGTCACGCTGTTTTCCACGGTTTCCGCCGAGGCCCCCGGGTAGGTAGCGGAAAGGGAGATGGTCGGCGGGGCGATGGGAGGATACTGGGAGATGGGCAGGTTGTAGATCGCAAGCCCCCCAGCCGCCATCATGATGATGGCGATGACCCAGGCGAAAACCGGACGTTCCAGAAAAAATTTCGATAACATCACACGCCTCCGTCAGTTCGATTTTGCAGGCAGCGGGGTCGTCTTTTCATGCCCCTCGCTCATTGTTTCGCTACCGGCATCAAAAGAAACAGTCTTCACGGAAGCGCCGGGGCGCACCTTCTGCACCCCCTCTACGATAACCCTCTCACCGGGAACAAGCCCCGATGTCACAAGCCACTGGTTGCCGATTGCCCGGTCGATCTGGACCTGCCGCTGCTCGACCGTGTCCTGTGAGTTCACGACCAGCGCGAGCGGGTTGCCCTTGGGATCACGAGACACGGCCTGCTGGGGAACGAGTATGGCCGTTTCGTTGGTACCTTCCCGCACCACGGCCCGGACGAACATGCCCGGGAGAAGGGCGCCTTCGGGGTTGGGAAAGACAACGCGCAAAGTGACGGTCCCCGTCGTTTGATCCACCGTGACGTCGCGGAACTGCAAGGCCCCCTCCCGTGAATACACCGTTCCGTCTTCCAGGATGAGCTTGACCTTTTTCTGGCCTGTCCCGTTCTGATTCAGGGTCCCGGCCTCGAACCGCCGCTTTAAACGTAACAACTCGGCCGTGGACTGCGGGACATCCACATACAGGGGATCCATCTGCTGAATGGTTGCCAGGACCCCGGGCTGATACGCCGTTACCAGCGCGCCATCGGTCACGCTGGATTTGCCGATGCGGCCGGAGATCGGCGCTGTGATCCTGGTATATCCCAGGTTTATACGCGCCGTCTTCACCATCGCCTTCCAATACTCGATGTCGGCTTCGGTCTGTTTCAAGGCGGCGGCCGCGTCGTCATAGTCCTGCCGGCTGACCGCCTTGACGGCGAGCAACTCCTCGAAACGCCCGGCTCTCGATCGCACCGCAGACAGGCTGGCCTCAGCCCTGCCGAGGGAAGCCCCTGCATTGTCGAGCGTCGCCTGAAAAGGAGCGGGATCGATCTGATAGAGCGCCTGGCCAGCCTTTACATCGGATCCTTCCGTAAACAGACGTCTCTGTATGAGGCCGCTGACCTGGGGGCGGATCTCCGCCACGCGGAAGGCAGACGTGCGGCCCGGCAATTCAGTGGTCAGTACCACTTTCTGTGGCTGGACTGTTATCACAGCCACCTCCGGTAACGGGGGCGGGGGTTGTGATCGATCGGCGCCGTCGCACCCTCCCAGCAACAGGCCGCCCAGCAGGGCCGTCCGGATCACATTCCATGTATGAGATTTGCAAACAGTTCTATTGAGCAGCATCAAATTCTCCTATTATATATAATGGTAAGCAAATGAACTACCTCGAAGCAAACTGTGGGGCAGTAAGCCCTACAGATTTCGCGTTTAGGGGCTTATGACATATGACCCCCCCCTTCAAGCGATTAGAATAATCCGGCTTGCCCCTTACCTCTTCCTCCTTAATCCTTCCATGAATATGTCTGTAACCTGCTGCGCGTCTCTCTCAACATCGCCGGAGATCGTCTCATGGATACGCTGCATAACCATTCCCATATTGGCTTCGATAAACATGGCGGCGACCTTCATCGAGTCCAGGGGGGAAAACAGGCCCTGCCTGACCCCCTCATCCAGGACATCGGCCACCCGCTCCACAAAGGTCCGGTATCTCTTGTCGGTATAATGTTTTTTCTCGGAATGCATCCTCTCCCGATCATAAAAGAGGACGCGGATCAGATCCCTGTGCTCGTCGAAGAACCGCAAATGGCAGAGAGAAAATTCCTCCAGTTTCCTGTCAGGGGCATGATCGTCATCCAGCAGGACAGACAGTTCTCTGATGAGGGGATCAAAGCTTGCATCAACGGCCGCGTCCAGAATCTCTTCCTTGTTTGTGAAATAGACGTACAGCGTTCCCTTCGCAACGCCGGCTTCCGCTGCCACCCGGTCCATCGTCAGGCCCTGAATGCCGTCGCGCATCAGCAGGCCGATAACGGCATCCAGGATATCCTGCCGTGTCAGGGCCTCAACTGCCTTTTTCCGCTCCTGCTTTTTATCGCCTCCCATGCTAAAAAACCATCCAGTCATTTTTTGAACTAAGGGGTCGATCTACAGCCTTTGCCGGTGGCTGTCAAGAAAATTTTAAATGGCATTGCCCCCTTTGCTGGTTTTTATGATGCCCGGGACCTCTTTCAAAGGCTTGACAGGACGGTGGGGAAAATGTAGGTCTGGTTCATCATGAAAACGCATAGAACCATACATGCGAAGCTATTCTTCACATTTCTCCTGTGCTGTATATCCCTCCTCCCCTGCCGGGCCGTTGCCGAAGATGATATCGCGCGACGCATGAGTACCGTTACCCTGTATATGGAAAACGATCTGTTTTACAATACGGACCGGCAGTACACGCATGGCACAAAGGTTTCATGGATCTCGCCAGATCTCTCAGACTATCGAGACGACCCTCTCGTCCCCGTATGGAGTTATCCGATCATTGTACACTTGCCCTTCATAAATGAACCCGGGGACCAGCGTTCCGTATCCTTCTCATTGGGGCAGAGCATATACACACCGGAGGAAACTGAACGGAGCGAGCTGATCGAAGACGACCGACCCTATTCCGGCATTACATACCTGGCAGTCGGCTTCCACAGTAAAAACGACCGGCAGATGGACACCCTTGAGTTCGACGTGGGAATCGTCGGCCGTCACTCCTACGCCGAGGATTGTCAGAAAACCATCCATCATTGGATAGATGCAATCGATCCCAAGGGGTGGGAGCATCAGCTTCATGACGAGCCGATCCTCAATGCCTTCTTTGAGCGCAAATGGCGACTGCTTCGGACGGAATACGGACGCGGCCTCGGTTCCGATTTTATTCCCCACATAGGGGCCGGTGCCGGGAATGCCTTCACCGGTGCCAATGCGGGAGGGGAAATCCGCTTCGGCTGGAATCTTCCCAACGATTTCGGAACCTATACCATCAGACCCGGTTCTGACAGCAATGCCCCTGTGGACAACACCGATCCGCGATTTTTTCGCCTCCTCAATCGCGCCGGGGTTCATCTCTTTTTCGCCGCCAGCGGGACTGCCGTGGCACACAACATCCTCCTTGACGGGAACACGTTCCGGGACAGCCACAGTGTCGACAAGGAACACTTCGTTGCCTGCTTTGTCGGAGGCATTGGATTCATCGTTAATCGTTTCAAGATTACGTACTCACACGTCTATCAGACGAAAGAGTTTAAGACCCAAAAAAAGGAACAGCAGTACGGCGCGATATCGTTATCCTGCACATTCTGAACCTATACCGGGTCTATACTGTTCCCCCATCGGAGAGCTGCGCCGTAGAATTGCTTCCGGACGCCCCAAGACTAAGACCTCTAAAGGACATGGGTCCCGATACGGCAGGGGGCACGGATAAAGGTGCCGGAACGGGGAGGGGCATCGGCTATTATCTTGCAACAAATCGCAAGGTTTGATAGTGTCCGCCCGTGCTATTATGCAGAAGCGCTTTCACAAGCGCTCGGAAATTTTTTTGTGGGAGATGTTTTATGGAATCAAATCTCTACATCCCAAAGCAGTACAAGCCGCTGCTCGATCTGCGTGAAACGGAGCTGGCCATCCAGCTGATCAAGACCTTTTTCCAGACCAACCTGTCGTTCGAGCTGAACCTGATGCGCGTGACGGCGCCCCTGTTCGTAAAGGCGGGTACGGGGATTAATGATGATCTCACCGGGATTGAGCGGCCAGTCTCGTTCAATATAAAAAACGCCGACAATGTGGGCGTCGAGATGGTACAGTCCCTCGCGAAGTGGAAGCGTATAACGCTGGCCGACTACGGCGTGGAGATGGGCTCCGGTCTGTACACTGACATGAATGCCCTGCGGCCGGACGACGTGCTGGACAACACGCATTCGATCTACGTGGATCAGTGGGACTGGGAGCGGGTGATGTCCGCGGAGGAGCGAAACCTGGACTTTCTGAAATGCATCGTCAGAAAGATATACGACGTCATACGGCGGACGGAAAAGTACATCTGCTACCGGTACAACGTTCTCAACCCCATCCTCCCCGAAGAGATCACCTTTGTGCACAGCGAAGAGTTGGAGGACCGGTATCCCGATCTCACCCCCAAAGAGCGGGAAAACATCATCTGCAAGGAACAGGGGGCCGTCTTTCTTATCGGGATCGGGGGAAAGCTGAAAAACGGGATGCCGCACGACGACCGCGCCCCGGACTACGACGACTGGTCCACCCCCACCGGCAGCGAACACACGGGGCTCAACGGGGATATCCTGATACACTACCCGCTCTTCGATTGCGCGTATGAACTCTCCTCTATGGGGATCCGGGTGGACCCTCAGGCCCTCCTCAGGCAACTGGAGATTACGGGCAACACACAGCGAAAAGAGCTGCTCTTTCACCGGCGTCTGCTGGACGGAGGACTGCCCCTCTCCATCGGCGGGGGGATCGGTCAGTCGCGGCTGTGTATGTTTTACCTGCGAAAGGCCCATATCGGAGAGATACAGGCAAGCGTATGGCCCGATGACATGGTTGAAACATGCCGGAAAAACAAGATTTTTCTATTATAAAGAGGACGAGCGTATCATGAAACGCACAAAGATATTCGAACTCCTGAAATCAGGCTCCCCTGCAGATGCTATCCTGATCAAGGGATGGGTCAGGACCAGACGTGATTCAAAGGGATTCTCCTTTATCGAGGTCAACGACGGATCATGCCGTGAGAACGTGCAGGTCATCGCGGATCAGGGTCTGAACAACTACGCCGAAATCCTGAAGCTGTCGACGGGAAGCGCGGTGGCGGCCACCGGAAGGCTGGTGGCGTCACAGGGCAAAGGTCAGGCATGGGAGATACAGGCCGAAAACATAGAGATCATCAGCATCGCACCGGATTCATACCCCCTCCAGAAAAAGCGCCACAGTGACGAATTCCTGCGGGGCATCGCGCACCTCAGGCCGCGGACGAACAAGTACGGAGCGGCATTCCGGATCAGGTCGGAGCTGTCATACGCCATTCACCGATTCTTCAAGGAACGGGGTTTTACCTACATCCACACCCCCATCGTCACCGCCTCCGACTGCGAGGGGGCCGGGGAGATGTTCAGGGTAACGACGCTCGACCCGGACAACATCCCGAAAGCGGACGGGTTGGTGGATTATTCCCTGGACTTTTTCGGAAAACAGGCAAATCTGACCGTTTCGGGGCAGCTCGAGGCCGAACTGTTCGCCCTGGCACTGGGCGATGTCTATACCTTCGGTCCCACCTTCAGGGCCGAAAACTCCAACACCCGTCGGCATGCCGCCGAGTTCTGGATGGTGGAGCCGGAGATGGCTTTCTGCGACCTGGAAGGGGACATGGCCCTCGGTGAGGAGATGGTCAAATATCTGGTCGCCTACGTGATGGACGAATGCCGCGATGACCTCGATCTCTTCGCGCGGTTTGTCGACAAGAAGCTGATGGCGACGCTGGAAAATATCGCCACGTCCGATTTCGTGCGGCTCCCCTACCGGGAGGCGGTGGATATACTGAGCACGGTCAAAGACCGATTCGACTATGACGTGGCCTTCGGGAAGGACCTCCAGTCCGAACACGAGCACTACCTGACCGAACAGCACTTCAAAAAACCGGTCATCGTCTACGACTACCCTGCCACGATCAAACCCTTCTACATGCGGGTCAACTCCGACGGTCAGACCGTCGCCGCCATGGATGTTCTGGTCCCGAGTATCGGGGAGATCATCGGGGGGAGCCAGCGTGAAGAGCGCCTCGACATCCTGGAAGCGAGGATGGATGAAACCGGCCTGATCAAAGAGAACTACTGGTGGTACCTGGACTCCCGGAAATTCGGGGGCGTTCCGCACAGCGGGTTCGGCCTGGGATTCGAACGCCTGATCATGCTGATCACCGGCATATCGAATATCCGGGACGTCATCCCCTTCCCCCGGACACCCAACAGCATAGAATTCTGAAACAGGAAAGGAACGGAGCATGATCAAGATAACCTGCTTGGGGGCCGCAGGGACGGTGACGGGATCGAACTACCTCGTCGAAGATTCCCGCGGCAAAAGGATACTGGTGGACTGCGGTCTCTTCCAGGGTGGAAAACAGACCGAGTGGCGCAATACGGCGCCCTGGGGATTCGATCCGAAAGAGATAGACACCCTCCTGCTGACCCATGCGCACATCGACCACAGCGGCAGGATTCCGAAACTCGTCAAGGACGGTTTTCGAGGACGGATCCTCACCTCTCCCCCCACGGCGCAGTTGTGCGAGGTGATGCTCCTCGACGCTGGGCACGTCCAGGAGATGGACGCGGAGTGGCAGACACGACGGAACAAACGCAGGAGCAAAAAGGGGATTGAACCGCTCTATACCGTGGAGGACGCCCAGAAAAGTCTTCAGTACTTCTCCCCCGTGGAGGAAAATCGGATCATCGACATCGAAACGGGGATGAAGACGCGGTTTATCAACGCGGGACACATCCTCGGGTCGTCGAGCATAGCGGTCTGGATCGAAGACGAAGGCACACCGGTCAAGATCGCCTTCTCCGGGGATATCGGCAAGAACAGCCAGCTGATCATCAAGGATCCGGCCAAAATAACCGAGGCGGATTATCTCTTTATCGAATCGACATACGGCAACCGCCTGCACCGTTCCTTCAAGGACAGCGAGGCGGAGTTTCTGGAAGCCATCCAATACGCCGTATCGAATAACGAAAAGGTGATTATCCCGGCATTCGCGGTGGAGAGGACCCAGGAGATACTCTATATCCTGGGCGAATTTCAACGGGAAGGGTCTCTCCCCGATATACCGATCTATCTCGACAGCCCGCTCGCGATCAAGGCCACGGAGATATTCCGCAAAAACAAAAAATACTATGATGAAGAGGCGATGGCGATCGTCAATCAGGGGTTTGATCCCTTTGACATGCCCAACCTGAAATTCACCCCCTCGACCGAAGAGTCGATGGCGATCAACCAGAGAGCGGGCTCCGCGATCGTCATCGCGGGGAGCGGGATGTGTACCGCGGGGAGGATCAAGCACCACCTCAAACACAACCTGTGGCGTGAGGGAGCCAGCGTCGTCATCGTGGGGTTTCAGGCCATGGGGACCACCGGCAGAAGGATCGTAGACGGGGAGAAGCGGGTCAGGGTCTTCGGGGAAGACGTCGCCGTGGCGGCAAAGGTTTTTACCATCGGCGGATTCTCGGCTCATGCCGATCAGAAGGGACTGATGGAATGGGCGTCACACTTCGCCGCAGCACGCCCCCGCGTTTTCGTCACCCACGGTGAGGCGACGGCCAGCGAGACCCTTGCGGACAAACTCAGAAAAGACCTCAATTTGGATGCCTACGTTCCCACACTGGGAGAGACGCTGATCCTCGAACCCCAACAGGTCACCCGCGCGCCGGTCGTCGCACCAACCCCGGAAGACCTGCAGCAGGTGATGCAGGGCACCGTTATCACCCTCGAGAAGGAACTGGAGGAGCTGAAGAGAAGGCTCACGGCGAAGGGCGGCAGGATTCAGGAGTCAGATATAGACCGGCTGAGAGAGATCGAGGAAGATCTGCGGATGATCCTCCCCGAATAGAAGTCTCAGGGGCGAAGCCGCTCCTTCAGCTCCATGATCCTTCGGTAGGACGCGTCGATCCTGTCGGCCGGGATCGTTCCCTCGCGAACCAGCCTCTCCAGTATCGCGCGCGCCCGCGAGGTAATATCCTCTTCAAAGACTGAGTTGTTGGCAAACAGGAGGATGTCGACACCGGCGAGAACCGCCCGTTCTATCGCGGTCTCAAGCCCGTAGGCCTCGCGTATCGCCTTCATCTGCATGTCGTCGGAGACGATCACGCCCTCATATCCCATATAATCACGCAGGATGTGCATCACCTCGGAGGAGAGGGTGGCGGGCCATCGGGAATCCAACTTCCCGTTGAATACGTGGGCCGTCATGATCATGTCACACTTCTCCGCCTTGACAATCTGATCAAAGGGGATCAGCTCCTCGGGGGACCAGGTCTCTGTGATATCGACGAACCCCTCGTGCGAATCGGCGGCGGAGCTCCCGTGGCCGGGGAAGTGCTTGATGGCGGAGAGTATGCCGAGACCATGCAGGGAATCAATCACCGCAAGCGCCTGCCGGGTCACGACGGCCGGGTCGGCGGAAAAGCTCCGCTCCAGCTTCCCGATTACGGGATTGTCCGGATTGGTATTCAGATCCACGACGGGGGCAAAATTCAGGTTTATCCCCAGGTCGGCCAGTATCTCAGCCGACGAATCCGCATATTTTTTTGTCGTCTCGACACTGTCCTGCGATCCGAGATGCTGCGCCGACACGGAAGGGGGGAACCCGAACTGTTCCTTCAGACGGCAGACCCGTCCCCCCTCCTGATCGATCGCGACAAAGAGGGGAAGGGGAGCGGCGCCCTTCAGGGCGGCTACCAGCTTTTTTACCTGCCGCGGGGATTCGATATTTCTGACGGGGGAGGCCGACGGGACGTCATAATCAAAGAGGATGACGCCCCCGATTTGTCCCTCTCTGATATCCCGGATGACGGGGGACCCTTCCTCCACCGCGAGGCCCCTGAACCCGACCATCAGCATCTGTCCGATCTTCGCCCCGATATCCGTCTCCGGGCCATCCGCCGCCGCCGGGAAGGGAGAGACCGTAACCCCGAAAACCGTAATGACGACGCACAGTGCCATGAGCCGAATCAGTTCTTCACATTTGTGCCGGAACGTGGTAGCTCTCATGCAAATTCCCCCTCTACGCGTAGTACCGGAATGACTACCATATCGTGCGGTGGAATGCCATAGATCTTGACACGGGAGGGTGCCTCTGGAGTATATTATTCAGGAGCAGGAAGATGCCTCTCAATATTCCTGTCTGTATAAAACAGGCCCCCGCCGAAGGAACCTCTCACGTCATGAAGGTGTCCCAGGCAGGGGAGATCGTGAGGTAAGCAGATGACGGCACACTATCTTGAAGGAAAGCCTGTTGCGGAGGCCGTGCTCAGAGAGGTTGCAGGGCGGGTCGGAGAACTGCGGAAACGGGGAATTATTCCCGGTCTGGGGACAATACTGGTGGGGGATGACCCGGCGAGCGCCGGCTACGTCCGCAAGAAGCATGAGGCGTGCAGGGAACACGGGCTCGCATCATTCGACAGGCACATTGCGAGTGGGGCCTCTCAGGCGGACCTGCTCGACGCGGTCCGCGAATTTAACCGGAATGACCGGGTTCATGCCTTCATTATCCAGTATCCCGTCCCGCGGGGTTTTGACTATTCGGAGGCCATCGAGGCGATGGCCCCCGAGAAGGACGCGGACGGCCTGCATCCTGTGAACCTCGGGAGGCTGGTCCTGCAGGAGCCGGGTCCGATACCGGCAACGCCTGCCGGCATCCAGGCTATGCTGCTCCACTACCATATCCTCGTGGAGGGCCGGGAGGTAGTGATCGTGGGGCGGGGCTCCACACTGGGCCGTCCCCTCGCTCTACTCCTGACACTGAAGAAAGCGGGCGCCAACGCCGCGGTGACGGTCGTGCATACAGGGGTCAAAGACATAGCTCGTTACACGAAACGGGCGGATATTGTCATCGCCGCGGCGGGGGTCCCCGGCATCGTAACGAAGGATATGATCAAATCGGGGGCCGTGGTCATCAGCGGAGGTATTACCTGGGAAGAGAAACGTCTCGTTCCGGATGTCGACGAATCGGTCGGGGAGGTGGCCGGATGGATCACCCCCCGGCTCGGCGGGGTTGGCCCCACCACCATCGCCATGCTGTTGAAAAATACCCTCGAATGCGCCGAACGGAAAGAGGGCATAGCATCTGAATAATCGTGTACAGAGAGGAGTCTGATGTCATGGAAGAACCCTTGGAAGTAACGGCCCATCTGACGAATGAAAAGGTTCAATTCACCGGGGTGTCGGGAGGCAAGCCGGCCATCACCTTCGACTATACTCCCCCGCTGGGGGACGGAGAGGGGTATACACCCCTCGAACTGCTGCTGATGAGTCTTGCCGTATGCAGTGGTACGACAAACCTGATCCTGTTGCGGGGAATGAAAAAAACCGTATCCGGGGTCTCCGTAAGCGCCCGGGGTATACGGAGGGAGACACACCCGACATCGTTCGAACGGATCTCCCTGGATTTTATCTTTAAGTCGCCGGACGCGACAGAGCACGATGTTCAGAGGGCTATGCACCTGTCCGAAGAGACATACTGCCCTGTCTGGGCGATGCTGAAGGGAGCGGTGGAGATCATCCCCACGCACACCATTATCGCGCCGGAGGATACCGCGAAGCCGCGGAAGGGTGATCGGCGTTGAAACGTAGGCGGGGCTGCTCAGTGATTGGCCCCGTTTTCCACATCTTCGAGGTCATTGGGGGAGTTGACGTTGGAAAACATCCTCCCCTCGGGATCAAACGGCGCGATGACCTCGGGCGGCATCTCCAGAACCTTTGCCTGTTCGTAAAAGCCGGATATCTTCAGCCGGTCCTCGTCAATACACTTTTTCATAGCCGGCATGCACCGTCTGGAATATATCGCATGCAGGGGCTGGAACCCTTTGGGCTCCACCGGGACCACAATATCATAGCCCTTCGTCCTGTCTTTCATGTACCGTATAAAATCGACGTTCAGAAAGGGCATGTCGCAGGGGCAGACAAAGGCGTGCTCGCAGGATGCATGGAAAAGGCCGGTATAGATCCCCCCCAGCGCGGCCTTTCCCTTGATGATATCCGTGACGATCTTCACATCGAACTCAAGATATGCAAGGGGTTCATTGGTGACCAGGACGATCTCTTCAAACAACTCCCCGAAGATCCGTATCGTCCTGTCAATGATCCGCTCCCCGTTTATCCGTATAAACGCCTTGTTCTCGCCCATGCGGGCGTTTTTACCTCCCGATAGTATGATTCCCGTCATCTGACCCTACAGCTTTCTCCTACCCCGGCCAAGCCGGAACCAAACAAAATATATTTTTATCACGAAAGCACGAAGTTACGA
>CAZNBR010000054.1:0-12542 GCA_964571315.1 uncultured Syntrophaceae bacterium | reverse complement strand
CTTTGACAAATATTACAAAGAGTTGTAACCACTCACTCAGGATTCAGGTTTAATGCATTGTATAATTTCACATGATCCTTCACATCCATCACCGCCCAGACGGCAAGGTGTCTCACATGTTAATTCCGAGATCGCTTTCAATACAGAAACCGTTTTTTCATAGTGCTCGAATTCTTTTGTATGAACACGTTTTGCGTTCGCGTATTCCGAGAACCGGCTAAGCGCAAGTTCCCTCAATAATCGATCCGCCAAATCAGATGCTTTGGATTGATATCTAATACAATCTCCGCAATATAAACCGCAATAAGCTGTAAGGTCTTTTTCTTTCATCGTTGTCTCGCATATAATGCTTCGGCTAAACTTTCGTGGAACCGTCTGCGAGTTCACGATAAGGTTCTGCCGGCTGACCGTTCTCTGCCTTCGGTTACTGTTTTATCCTTACTCCGGGACGCAATCGATGTCTGATAGGACCTTCCCTTTTTATAAAGAGAGTATAAGTAGACTGGCCTTATGAGTTAAAAGAAGTAACCCGGGTATGAATCCTGTCTGCAAGAACGCAACGGTTGGATGATACGACTTTTACAATAATTGTCAAGGAATTTCAGGGAATACCGGATCCCAGCCCGCGCGGGAGTGACAGGGGGGGCGGCAGAGGAGGCCCTTCGCTTGCGGCTGAGCGGTCAGGTCTTGCCCCCGAAAAAGGTTTTGAAGGATTTGACGAAAGAGAAGGCCAATCCTCCTAGAACCCCGAAGATGATCGTGTGCTTGTGGTAGGATCTGATATCGCCTCCCGTAAAGGCATCAAATTCCGGGGAAAAGTTGCTCAGGTAATAGATGACGGTGGGAAGGATGATGAGGCCCGCAAATAAGATGACGGAAAGGATGAAGGCTGAATCTTTCAAAAATAAGAGGAGGAATGTCTTGATATCGAGGATTCGTTTCACTCTTTTTAATTCCATGCCTATCTCATCCAGCTCTTTGAGGATTTCCCCGGATTGTGTGGACATTTCCCTGAATCTTTTAAAATCATTGAATGTTACCGCTTCCAGAATCTCTTTGAAGTTCGATTGGGCGGTCTTTAACTGTTGGTAGGCGGCGGTGGGAAAAAGTTGGGAGCGGTAATCAATTGAAAGGCTGAAGATAGCGCCGAGGCGGTTGTGTATTGCTTGAACGGTATTCATGAACTCTTTCTTCCGGCGGGCCTTTGCCCTGCGACAGGCGCTGATTAAGGAATCGCCGAGGTCCGTTATATCCATATACCTGAAATAGCTGTCGGTGGACACGAGGTTCCGTATCTTTGACAAGAGGGAGCCTGCCTTCTCCGTCTCATCATCCCCGTCCGCTAAAAACTGTTCAAGTGAGGAAAATTCTTTCTCGGCGTCGTAGGCCTTTTTTTGTGCCTTTTGCCGGATTTCCGTTAAAAGCTTTTTGAGTTCCGGGTGTATCAAACTGTTGAACGGGGCCAGCTCCGGGTCAATCAAGGCGGTGATATAATACTCCCTGTTCATCCGGATGAGGCTCATGAGCCGCGCCAGTGACGCATCCCATTTCCCCTGCTTGAAGTTCAGTATGATCTCCTGGTAGGTGACTTCCGGGAGGTAGGGATCGATGCTTTTAATTTCTCGTATCTTTTTTAGGGCGTTGTCGGGATCACCGGCAAGATCATACAGGCGGAAGAGTAGAAACAGGATGAAGATTTTTTGAGGCATCGTCCGTGCGTGGCGAAGGGCCGTGTCCAGGTACTTTTCGCTCTTGGAGTGCCTGCCTTTCTCTATATTCAGAAACCCCAGGGTGCAGTAAGTTCTGTAATCATCAGGATACTTTTCCAGACAGGTCTGCAGAAGCGATTCCGCCCGAGAGAGGTTGGAGACGCGGATGCAATCCTGCGCCAGCCAGATAAGCTCGCCTGTGCCACCCCTTTTATCCTTTGCCGCCTTGACCTTATCCCAGTCATTGCTGTGACTGTCCCAGATACTCTTGAAAAAACGGAGTTGAAAAATCTGTTTGAGCTCATAGAATCCAAGTCCGGCCAACAGCTCCTGCCCGCGCGATTCTTCCTGAAGCAGGACCTCTTTCCGTTTTACCTCTTCCGGGCTCGTCAGGTACGTGTGGAACAAGTCGCTGATCCGATCGAAGGAGAGATACCCCAGTTTGTTTAAGGTGGTGGTGGTACCGGTCAGGTGTTTGGAGGGGCAGGCGTGGACCGCATGTTCTTTGCTGCCGCAGTAGAAGCACGGTGGATTGTCCCCTTGAGACAGGGCATCCTGGTGCGGGAAGAGCACCTCATCTTCTTTCTGTGTATAGTCATCGGGGGCCATTTCATAGAATAGTTGAGGCTGATCCGCGCCGGGCGGGCTCGCGGCTCCAATCGAAAGGCCCTCTTCTTCTATCAGCTGATAGGCTGAAGGCGATATGAAAATGGCTCCGGGACGGAATTCCTCCCACTCGGGTCGAAACCCTTCACGGGCCAGCCTGTCGATTCCCTGAGAGGGGCCCGCGTCGATGATGATCTGTATCGGCACGACGGAATGAGCTTTTATATTTTCCCTGAGAAATTTGAACACATCACCGGCCACATCCATAACGACAGAGAGCTTCTTCGCGGTGAGAATGACGGATTGATCCTCCGTTATTGCTTCGTCATCAATCCTGTCGTTCCAGAAGAGGGTCCTGGCCTCGATGAGATCGTTCCAGAGGGTATCGAAATTGCCGGCTTGCAGATCTCCCACCGGTCTCATATACAGAACCGGCGCCATGGCTGGGACAAGGTCGATGCTCTTTTCCCAGAGGACCCGGTACAGTGCCGGTTCCGTTGGGGCATCATTGTGATCCAGGGCCTCAACCGGTTCAAACTGGAAGCAAGGGGCTGTGTTGACCAGGGCAAAGACATTGTGGGATATGAAGATCTGATTACTCGCCGCACGATTTGTGATCTTCGATGCTATATTGACCGCGTTCCCAAAGATATCGTTGTCTTCGACAATCCCCTCGTCAAAGTGGATGCCGATTCTCACATGAATTTTGTGCCCGGAGCCGCTTCGCCTGTTATATCGCCTGAACTCCTTCTGTACCTGTATGGCGGCCTTCGTTGCCTCCTGGGGGTTGGGAAAATAGGCCAGGATCGAGTCGCCCAGATTCTTGACGACCGTTCCGCCGAATTTTGTGATTGCCTTTGAGGCAATGTTTTCGTGCTGCTGGAGCATCTTGCGTCCAGCCAGATTGCCGTGGGATTGGAAAAACCGGGTCGATCCGATGATGTCGGTAAAAAGGACGGCTATCTTCTTTATGGATTTTCGCGCATGACCGGGGTGCGACGGGTTGTCGGACTGATCGATGCCGGGGATCAAATTGTTCACATCTGCGTTGGGGGTCATAGTTCCTGTCCTTGCTCTATATTCGGCAATAATCCCGTAAAACTTGAATGATTTCTGTATATCCAAACGCACTGCCGTTTCAGGATTATTTTAATGGATTCAGATGATTAGAAAGAAAGGGGGTGGATGTTCTCAAATATTATTCGAAAAAATCTGAAGAATGGATTCCTTTTCAGAAAATACTGTGCCCGGAAATTGTACGGGGGCTTTCCCCTGGTATCACGGGAAGGAGGGCCTGAGGCGGACCGCCTCTGAATGGCCGCAACGACCGGATACGCCCCTCCCTCGCTCATGGCGGGGAGATGCGAGCGGCATGTGATCCCCGCCTTTAGGCGGGGTAATTCACTCAGTAAATATGATCTCCACTTTTTTCACGTCCCAGAGGGGCTGTATCTTCTCCATGATCTCATCTCTGATGTTGGAGGCAAACTGGTGGTCGGCGGGGATGTCCACCACGACATGAACGGTCCCCTTGCCTACCTTGATATCCTTTACCAGTTCCGTCCGGACCAGATCCAGACCGGAGAGGGGGTTCATCACCTTCTTGAGGCGCCCTCTGACTACCTCCACGGTGGTGGGTTTCTGGTCCTTGACCAGGCCGTGGCGCTCTTCGTAGTTCTGTATCGCCGAGCGGAGTCCCTCCACGGCCAAAACCGAGCAGTGGGTCTTGATCGGCGGGAGGCCGCCCAGGGCATCCGACGCCTCTTTCCAGCTGATCTTTTTCGCTTCCTCGATGGTTTTCCCCTTGGCGAGTTCGGTGATGATGGAACCCGTGGCTATGTTGGAGGCGCAGCCGTAGGATTCGAACTTGATGTCCGTGATCCGCTTCGTTTTGGGATCGACCTTTATATGAACTCCCACCATGTCGCCGCAGGCCGGACTGCCTTCCATGGCGTTCCCGTCGGGGTTCTCGATCTTGCCTACGTTGCGGGGATGTTTAAAGTGTTCCAGTACCTTGTCACTGTATGGGAATGTCATTTTTGGACCTCCTTATTTTTTGGCCAGCGGGCTGATTTTCCTCAGTTCACCTACCACCTCCGCGATCGTGTCCACCACCGCATCCACCTCCTCCATGGTATTGTAACGGCCGAAGGTAAAGCGGATGGATCCGTGCGCCCGCTCATGGTCTCCGCCTATCCCGAGGATCACGTGGCTCGCCTCCAGTGAGCGGCTGAAGCAGGCGGAGCCCGTGCTGACGGCGAACCCGCGCATGTCGAGGTGAAGGGTGATCGATTCCCCCTCCACGAAATGGAAGGTGATGTTCGCGTTCTGCGGGGTTCTTTTCGAGCGGTGCCCGTTCAGGGTCGTGTCCGGCACCTCGGCCGACACGCGGTCGATGAGGTGGTCCCGCATCACCTTGATCTGTTCGTTCTCCTCGGGGGTGACCAGCTCGACCGCCCTGGCGAAGCCGATGGCCCCCGGAATATTCTCCAGTCCGGCCCTGAGGTTGAACTCCTGGAATCCGCCGTCCATCCACTTCGCGATAGGCGTGCCCTTGCGTATGTAAAGTCCGCCGATCCCCTTCGGGCCGTGGATCGTGTGAGGGGAGACGGTGATCAGGTCCACCTTTACCTTTTGGGAGTCCAGGGGCACCCGGGTGAAAGTGTGCGTGGCATCGGTGTGAAACAGTACGCCTCTCTTCCCGCAGATGCGGCCGATGGTCTCGATGTCCTGGAGCGTCCCGATCTCCTGGTTCGCGTGCTGGATCGAAACGAGGATGGTCTCATCGGTAATAGCGTCTCTCAGTCTGTCGGGATCTATACGGCCTTCGGAATCCACACCCAGGTAGGTAACAGAAAAGCCCTGCTTCTCGAGCGCCCTGGCGCTGTGGAGGACGGGAAAATCCTCGATTTTGGAGGTGATGATGTGCCGGCCCTTCTTCTCGCCGAGGGCCAGGGCTACCCCTTTGAGGGCCAGGTTGCTCGATTCGGTGCTCCCGGAGGTGAAGATGAATTCCTCGCCTGTGGCGCCGATATGTCTCGCGATCTCCTCCCGGGCATTTTCCAGGGCCTCCCGGGCCTCGATCCCGAGGGAGTAGCCGAACTCCGACGTGGCGACCGGGTAGGTCTCGAAGAAGTACGGCGTCATGGCCTCAAGTATCCGTTCGTCCATCCGGGTCGCCGCGGCGTTGTCCAGATAAACGGTCTTTTCAATCATGCCAGTCTCTCCTTATATGAATAAGGTTATTTTCGATTCCCGCGCCTCCTGTATGTACGTCCCCACCGCGCCGTATTCATCGATCAGGTCCTGCCGAAGGTCCTCCTGCTTGATCCCCATGATCTGCATCGTCATCTCGCAAGCGATGATCTTCCCCCCCAGTTCCTTGAAGTCCTGGAGGAGCCGTTCCATGGAGGCGACGTTCGCCGCCTTCATCCGCCGCCGCACCATCCACTTTCCGAGGCCCAGCAGGTGCATTTTTGAGAGGGACCCCCCCTCCAGTTTCCCCTTGATGAGGCGTTCAAGACCCCAGAAGGTGAAGTAGAGCGAGGCATCCATCCCCATCGATAACGCGCCGGTGGATATGATAAGGGCACTGTACAGCTTGTCCATATCGCCGCTGTGAACGACGATGGTCGCTTTATCGGTCATGATTTCACCACCTTTCCGTCAGACGCCTATCCTGATCTTCCACACATCCCCCTCTTCATGTATGTCCACCAGTTTCAGACCCAGCGCCTTCAGGGCCATCGGTATCTCTTTTTTGGAAGCGGGATGCGTCCCGATGATCTCCACGGTATCTCCCGGCGAGGCCTTCCGGAGCGCCTTGCGGGTCTCCACCAGGGGCACCGGACAGGTTTCTCCCCGTACATCCACCTTTATATCAGCCATGCCATACACCTCCGTAGCCGTGCCCGTTTTCCGGGGCACGGTATAGACAATTGGTTACGACGCGCACGCTTATCAGCCTTGGTAGAAAACAGAGTGCCCTGTCATTCCTTCAGATCTTTTTTCATTTCGTCAAACCTCTCTTTGGTAATTTCACCCTGTGCGTATCGTTTCTTGAGGACATCCAGGGGAGTTTCGTGCGGCGAAATGCCGAAACCGCCCCCTTTTGACGCCCGCATGAGAGAATAAACGATCAAGACAACAGCGATGAGAAGTAGTATCCACATAAACATTCCTCCAAAACCTGGACCCATCATACGACCCCATCCGTACCAGCACCCACGCTCACCAATATCGGCAAAGGCACAGACTGGAAAAAACAAAACCGCTCCCGCACCGAAAAGATATTTTTTCATGATACAGTCTCCTTTCTTGTTTTATCCTCTTCGCAACGGGTTCTCATCTTGAACCAGGACCCTACCGCGCCAGTTTGGCGGCAATGGTGGCGACGTATCGTCCCTGAAAGCGCGCGCCCGCCAGCTCGTTTTCCGTGGGGGTACGCTCTCCGCTGCTCCCGGCGATCGTTGAAGCGCCGTAGGGGGAACAGCCGGTTATTTCGTCGCATCTCGTCTGCCCCTCAAAGCCGTAAGGCAGGCCCGCAACGATCATTCCCTGATGGAGGAGGGTGATGTGAAAACTGAGGATCGTCGATTCCTGCCCCCCGTGCTGGGTTCCGGAGCTGGTAAACACACTCCCCACCTTTCCGACGAGGGCCCCCTTTGACCAGAGCCCGCCGGTCCCATCGAGAAACTGGCGCATCTGCCCGCACATATTGCCGAATCGTGTCGGCGTCCCGAAGAGGACCGCATCGGCCGCGCCGAGTTCGTCGACCCGGCATACCGGAACGGAGGCGAAGGACTTTTGCATCTCCAGGGCGCCCATCTTTTTGAGCACCTCCTCCGGGAGTGTTTCCGGGACCCGGCGCAGGACCGCTTTCGCTCCTTTAACCTCTCTGACGCCTTCAGCCACCGCCTGTGCAAGGCGATGGACATGGCCGTACATCGAATAGTAAACGATCAAAACGTTCATCCTGTACCCTCCTTTCCTCCCGTAACGCCTGTCTCTTTGGCGGTGTCGTTCACCTGAATACAGCTGTTCTTGCCTCAGGTCAGCCCTGACCATCCCGTATGAAAGATATGATCCGTTCAATCGGAAGGATCCCGGCCAGGGACAGCCCCGATAGGGCATTGAGAAACAGCAGCGCAAGCGTTACGCGCCCCGCCCACCGGTGCAGGGATCGCAGCCTCACTGCTTTTTTTTTCAACTGGGTGAGTCCCAGCGTGTATGTACACAGGGCGGACAGGATCGCGGCAAGGCCCAGCCAGGCGTGCGGTACAGAAAAGTGCTGGCCCGTCTGCCGGGAAACCATAACGAGCGCCGCCATAAATCCGAGAAGAACGCATATAACCCCCGCGGAGCCGAGCCGCCGGTGAACGCGAAGCCACCACGATCTGTCTCTCATCAACATTGCCGTGGCGGCGCCGGCGGCCATTGAGAGGAATCCTGCGAGCATACAACCTGCGTGGATGGTGACCATAGGGCAATCCCCCGACTTCGATCTTCAGTCCGGCACCCTTGTTACTTACCGATAGAAAGCTCTCCCGTCTCCGATCCGAAATAACTGCAGCTGGCCTTGACCTTCAGCGTATCCCCCGCTTTCGCCTCCATGGGGTAAGTGTACGTGAAGGGCGAGGGCTCCGGCTGGCTGGTGTACTCATGGGTTGCAGCAGGTTCTGAGTTTTTTGTGATCGTTATCATTTTGACATAGTGTTTCTGGGGATCCGATACCGTGTGGGTAACAGTCACGCTCAAGGTGCGGGAGCCTGAGTTGTAGGTTAGTGTGACATCCTTCGGGCTGTGTGCCTGGGCCACGGGGGGCCACAGAAAGAGCGCCAAAAAGGATATGAGGAGACAGAAGATATACGCCTGGGGGGATACTCGGTTACAAGACATGGCGGGCCTCCTTTTTTCTGTAAGGTTGATTGGTGTGCCTTTTTTCCGTTAACCGCCCGCAGTCTGCGGAAAAGCGGTATTACTGTATAGATATTCCACCTTTTCCTTATGCTTCATCTCTTCATTGGCTATCCTGAGGAGCATTGTTTTTGCTTCACCATCCGGGTGCAGGTCGGCGAGTGCCCGGTAAAAATGGTATGACTGGAGTTCTCTGTGTGCCGCGACAAGATATACATCCGAACTGTCCATCCCCTTTTTGATGTCCGGTTCTTCCAGATATTCGGCTATCTTGTAATCGACGACATCGGCCAGGCGCAAAGAATCAGACTCGTAGCGCCCCTCGCGGTAGCCCATCAGAAACTCCCGGTGCTTTCGCTCTTCGCCCGCGAGAAACTCCAGCGTGTCCTTGATGTCCGGATCGTCAACCCTGTCGGAAAGGCTCCTGTAAAAGTCATAGGCCTCAATCTCTCTCAATTGCAATGTCGATGAGACTTTCCAGTTTTTTTCCTTCATGTCTGCTTCTCCATAATAACCACTTCGGTTGTATGATCTTCAGGCCAACGATCTGAGGATCGCTGACCGGCAGACCGGAAAGAGGGAGGAGGAGAGAATCAGGAGGAATGGGTGGCTCTGAAGGGGATTTTGTGTTTGAGTCGGCGTGTGTCAGGTTAGCAAAGTATGACAAAAAGGAGGTTTTGTGTCAAGTCGTAGTCCATAAAAAATGCCCGGGGGGTACCCCCGGGCATTCACGTCTGTAACGAAGGGGGTTATCCGAATGCCTATTTGTCGACTTCCTCGAAATCGGCATCCACCACATCATCGTCGGCCTTTGCCTCCTCGGTCTGGGCGCCTCCTTCCGAAGCCCCGGCAGTGCCCGCCGCTTCTTTGGCGGTTGCCTTCGCGTATATGGCCTCCGCCAGTTTGTGGGAGGCCTGAGTCGCTTCCTCCTGGGCGGCCTTGATGGCGTCGACGTCATCCCCCGCCATGGCCGTCTTGAGCTTGGCGATGGACTCTTCTATCTTGGATTTCTGGTCGGTGTCTATCTGATCGCCCATCTCTTTCAGGTTCTTTTCAACACCGTATATCATTGAATCGGCATAATTCTTCAGTTCGATCAACTCCCGTTTCTTCTTGTCCTCTTCCTCATGGGACTCCCCTTCCTTGACCAGTTTGTCGATCTCTGCTTCGGAAAGGCCGCTCGATGCGGTGATCTTGATGCTCTGCTCCTTCCCCGTGCCGAGATCTTTTGCGGACACATGGACGATGCCGTTGGCGTCGATATCGAAGGTGACGTCGATCTGCGGCAGGCCTCTGGGTGCCGCCGGAATACCGGTCAGTTCAAATCTGCCCAGTGTCCTGTTGTCCGCCGCCATGGAGCGCTCTCCCTGCAGGACATGGATGCTCACCGCCGGCTGGTTGTCCGCGGCCGTTGAGAATGTCTGGCTCTTCTTGGTCGGGATGGTGGCATTCTTCTCGATCAGCTTTGTCATGACACCTCCCAGGGTCTCGATGCCGAGGGACAGGGGCGTCACGTCCAGGAGAAGGACGTCCTTCACGTCACCGGCCAGCACGCCGCCCTGGATGGCGGCTCCGACGGCAACCACCTCATCGGGGTTGACCCCTCTGTTGGGTTCTTTGCCGAATATCTCTTTGACCTTCTGCTGGACGCGGGGCATCCGGGTCATTCCCCCGACGAGGATGACCTCGCCGATGTCCGAAGTGGAGAGGCCGGAGTCCTTCAGCGCCATCTTGCAGGGGGCCGCGAGCTTGTCTATCAGGTCGGCGACGAGCATCTCCAGCTTCGCCCTGGTGAGCTTCATGTTGAGGTGCTTGGGACCGGACGCGTCGGCCGTGACGAAGGGCAGGTTGATGTCCGTCTCCATGGCTGTGGAGAGTTCCATCTTCGCCTTCTCCGCCGCCTCCTTTATACGCTGGAGGGCCATCTTGTCAACTCTCAGGTCGATCCCCTGATCCTTCTTGAACTCGTCCGCTATGTAGTCGATCAGTTTCTGGTCGAAGTCTTCACCCCCCAGGTGGGTGTCGCCGTTGGTCGATTTGACCTCAAAGACGCCCCCCCCCAGTTCCAGGATGGAGATATCGAAGGTTCCTCCGCCCAGATCGAAGACCGCGATCTTCTCGTCCGCCTTCTTGTCGAGACCGTAGGCAAGGGCGGCCGCGGTCGGTTCATTGATTATCCGGAGGACGTTCAGCCCCGCGATCTTTCCGGCATCCTTCGTCGCCTGCCTCTGTGAATCATTGAAATAGGCGGGAACCGTGATCACCGCGTCGGTTATCTTATCTCCCAGGTAGTCTTCCGCGGTCTGTTTCATCTTTGCGAGTACCATCGAGGAGATCTCCGGCGTACTGTAGTCCTTCCCCCTGACCGTTATCTGGGCGTCGCCGTTCTTCGCCTTTGTGATCTTGAAGGGGCTGATGGTGATGTCGTACTGGACCTCCTTTGACGAGTGTTTCCTCCCTATCAGTCTCTTGACCGCGTACACGGTGTTCTCCGGGTTGGTAACCGCCTGTCGCTTGGCGGCCTGCCCGACCAGCCGTTCGCCGCTTTCCGTGAAAGCGATCACTGACGGTGTGGTCCTGTTCCCCTCCTGATTTGCTATGACAAGCGGGTCGCCTCCTTCCATGACGGCGACACACGAGTTTGTTGTTCCCAGGTCGATTCCTATAATTTTACCCATTGTAGTGAGACCTCCTGATTATAGTATTCTATTTATTTATATGCTTCGAGATGGATACCTTGGACGGTCTGAGCAGCCTGCCGTTCAACAGGTATCCCGTTTCAAATTCTTCAGCAACCTTGTTGTCCTGTTCCTTTTCGCCCTCCACCTGCATGAGCGCCTCGTGAAAGTTGGGATCGAAATCGTTGCCCACGGCATCTATCTTTGTGGCGCCATGCTTGCCGAGTACGGAGATAACGGTGTCGCGGATCAACCTGAGTCCGCCCAAGAACGCCTCAAAACCTTGCGATTCGGCCGCCTGCTCCAGGGCCCTCTCCATGCTGTCCACCGTCGGCAGGATGTCCCTGATCAGGTTTTCATTCGCGTATTTTATGAAGTCCTGGCGGTCCCGTGCCGCCCGTTTTTTGTAATTTTCGAGTTCGGCGGCGGCGCGCAGGTATCGGTCGTGGTTTTCTGAAGACTCCCTTTCGACCTCTTCCAGCCGTGCGATCAGTTCCTTTTTTGAGGTCGGCTTCGCGCGGGCGGTGTCACGCTTTTCCCCGCTGCCCTGTGCCTCTTCCGTATATCTCCTGTCTTCAGTCGATTCTTCTGCCATGATGCTATGCGTATCCTTTATTTTTCAGGAGTTGTTTCCCGGTTTTTTGAACAGCCTGTAGTCCACCATCTCACAGATGACATGTCCCGCCGTAATGTGCGCTTCCTGGATGCGGGGCGTCGTGTTGGAGGAAACGTTAAGGCAAAGATCTGCGATCCCTGCCATCTTTCCCCCGTCCTTTCCCGTGAATGCAATGGTCGTCATCCCCAGCTTGCTCGCGACTTCGAAGGCCTTCAACACATTGGGTGAGGAACCGCTGGTGCTGATGCCCCAGGCCACGTCTCCCTCACGCCCCAATGCTCGTATCTGTTTGGAGAAGATCTCCGAGAAATCATAGTCATTGGCGATGCTCGTTATCACGGATGTATCGGTGCTGAGAGAAATTGCCGGAAGGGGCGGTCGTTCGATGAGAAACCGGTTTACGAATTCAGCCGCAATGTGCTGGGCATCCGCGGCGCTCCCCCCGTTTCCGAAGATGAGGATCTTATTGCCTCCGTTCAGGGCCTGCGTTATGGTATCGACTGCCTTGACCAGCCGGGAGAGGTTTTCATTCACGAAGACCTCTTTCACGCGGCTGCTTTCCCGAAATGCCCGTATGATTATGTCTTCAATATCTTCCACGCTGCCCCCACCGTTCCCGTCTTGAAAAGTAATATATTTATCACCCCTCCATATGTCAAGGAAGGGACGTGACTTAATTGGAAGAATGGGATTGAAAGAATACCGGAGACGTGTTAGAGATTCCTTCCACTTTGATTAAGGGAGCGCGGCATGAAGAGAAAGTACAACCCCGGGAAGATAGAGGAAAAATGGCAGAAATGCTGGAAGAATGAAAAGACCTTCAAGGTGAGCGAAGACACCGCGAAGAAAAAATATTATCTCCTGGAGATGTTTCCCTATCCTTCCGGACGAATCCATATGGGGCATGTGAGAAACTATACCATCGGCGATGTGGTGGCACGGTACAAGAAGATGTCCGGATATAACGTGCTGCATCCCATCGGATGGGATTCCTTCGGTATGCCCGCGGAGAATGCC